>JBJTHA010000154.1:0-6036 GCA_046094265.1 Cytophagales bacterium | reverse complement strand
ACCAAGGATTTAGCAGAACAACAATTGGATGCGTTGGATAAAAAGTGGGGGAAGAAATATCCATTAGTCATCAACTCATGGCGCAATAATTGGCCTAAGCTGAGCACCTTTTTTAAATACGACCCTGCCATCCGCAAAATGATTTACACGACTAATGCGATCGAAGGCTTCCACCGCCAGGTGCGCAAAGTAACAAAGATCAAGGGGGCATTCCCTTCGGACATGGCACTATTAAAATTGGTTTACTTGGCCTATGTCAACATCCGAAAAAAATGGACCGCACCACTTCAAAACTGGGCGATGACGGTATCCCAACTTTCCATTTGGTTCCAAGGGCGGCTCAAGCTGGATATATGAATGCATTTGATGTCGAAATGATGGACAACTCCCAACAAAATTTTATATCATTGCAGCAATGCGAAGCGTTGGGAGTTGACCACATTCCGACATCAGTTATTATTACAACAATTATTAACTGACACAGTTTATTTTACAGACCCATGTCCTTCTTGATAGATGGTTTCTTGGGGAAGAAGGAATAAGCTGCAATGGCTCCCAAAAAGCATGTCGCTCAGGGTCTGTGAGATATAACCCTAGTCGCCAAAAAGTTTTCCGAACAATTCCTTGGTCAAGGCGGGTGATCGCTTTGGCATTTCGGTCGTCCATGTTCCCCTTCGACAGATAGAAAGATTGTATCTCGCCTTTGTCGCCTTTTAGGCGAGGGTAGTTTAGTTTTTCAGTCCTCTGCGCCTGATGTCAAAAGCCTCTGATTTTTTGGGTTAAATTTGTGGCATGTCCTCTTTCTCCCTCTACTTCTCCCTTGGTCGCGACCACATTTTGGATTACGCCAACGGCTACGACCATATTTTATTCGTGCTGGCACTCTGCTCGGTATATGTTATCCGCGATTGGAAAAAGATATTGATTTTGGTAACGGCCTTTACGATCGGCCATTCTATTACGCTGGCTTTGGCTACTCTCCAAATCATTTCGGTTGACACCGCGTTGATTGAATTGCTTATACCCATCACTATTCTAATCACAGCAGTAAGCAATCTTTTCAAGAAAATAGAAATACCCTCAGGCCAAAATGTTCAGATTAACTATGGTTTTGCGCTGTTTTTCGGGCTCATCCACGGCATGGGTTTTTCCAATTACCTCCGCGCTATTTTGGGCAAAGACCAAAGCATCATCTCGCAGCTTTTGGCCTTTAATCTGGGCCTGGAGTACGGTCAAATAATCGTAGTGGTTCTTTTCCTTATCTTCAGTTATATTTTGGTCGGTTGGGCAAAGGTTACCCGCAGAGATTGGAATTTGATCTTGTCATCGGCCATCGCTGGGATCGCATTGATTTTGATCAAAGACAGGCTTTAATAATAAATGATATGTAGCAATTGATCGAGGCATCTGACAGCTGTTTGCTGAGGCTTCCAAGCCGTCTAACGCCTACTCAAATAAATCAGTAGTTTTCAATTTGTAATCTATAATTCGTAAGTATGAAACACTTTTTACCGTTATGTCTCTTGCTGTTTTCTGTGTGTGTATTCGCCCAAGAGCAGCCCAATTCTGAAATAAAATGGCAGGGCAAATTTGAGCAACTCGACCAAATGTTGCCTACGCCCAACGAGTACCGCTCAGGTTCAGGCTCACCTGGCCCCAAATACTGGCAGCAGCAAGCCGACTACGACATGGCCGTAGAACTCAACGACCAAAACCAGAGCATCAGCGGCAAAGAAACCATCACCTATACCAACAACTCGCCCGATGTGCTGAAATACCTATGGCTACAACTCGATCAGAATTTGTTGGAGAAAGAAAGCAATACTTTTAAAACACAAACTAACTCCATCCGCGATTCAGTTGCTGCCAAGAGTATGGCAGGCCAATTCAATTTGTACGATTGGGAAGGTGGCTACAAAGTAAAATCGGTAACCGATATTTCCGGTAAGCCTCTTTCGTTTACCATCAACAAAACCATGCTGCGGGTAGACCTGCCCACTCCACTAAAATCGGGTGGCAAGGTTTCGTTCAATATAGAATGGAGCTACAACGTAAACGACCGCAACCTGTATGGTGGCCGCAGCGGCATGGAGTTCTTCCCCGAAGATGGCAATTACGTGTACACCATTGCGCAGTTTTTCCCGCGCATGTGCGTGTATGACGATGTGGTGGGTTGGCAAAACAAGCAGTTTTTGGGCCGCAGTGAATTCACACTGCCTTTCGGTAATTACAAGGTGAGCATTACGGTGCCTGCCGACCATATTGTGGGTGCCACAGGTATGCTCAAAAATCCACAACAAGTGCTGACCAAAGCGGAAATTGAACGCTTCGAAAAAGCAAAAAATACATATGACAAGCCTGTGATTATTTCTACCCAATCGGAAGCTATTGCCCGTGAGAAAATAAAATCGACTGACAAAAAGACCTGGCAGTTTGAAGCCACTAACGTGCGCGACTTTGCGTTTGCATCTTCACGCAAGTTTATTTGGGATGCCATGGCGGTGAAAATTGGAGACAAAACTCCACTGGCCATGTCGTACTATCCCAAAGAGGGCAATCCGCTGTGGGAAAAAGAATCTACCATAGCTGTGAAAAATACATTAGAGGTTTACTCCAAATACACCATCGATTATCCTTATCCACAAGCCACTTCTGTGCATGCGGCTTCCATTGGCATGGAGTACCCTATGATTTGCTTCAACTTTGGCCGCCCGAAAAAAGATGGCAGTTATGACAATGCCACGTTGCAGCGCATGTTGGGTGTGGTGATTCACGAGGTGGGCCACAACTTTTTTCCGATGATCATCAATAACGATGAGCGCCAGACTACCTGGATGGACGAGGGTATTGATAGCTTTGTTCAGTTGTTGACAGAACTAGAGCGTTACCCGCAATTGGATTGGAGCCGCGGCAGACCGGCCGGCATTGTGCCCTACATGAAAGGCGAAAAAACCATGATGCGCCCGTTGATGACCGGTGGAGAGCAAGTGGTGATGGTCGGGGCCGAACAATATGCAAAAGCGGCCACCGGCTTGTTCATTCTTCGCGAGACGGTAATGGGTAAAGATCTGTTCGACAAGGCATTTAAGGAATACGCGCAGCGTTGGGCTTTTAAACATCCAAAGCCCTCAGACTTTTTCAGAACCATGGAAGACGCCTCGGCTGTGGATTTGGATTGGTTTTGGAGGGGTTGGTTTTACACCACGGATAATGTTGACATGTCGCTGGACAATGTGAAGTGGTACAAATTGAGAACAGAAAAGGTCAACCTCGAAAACAAAGAAAAGAAAGTTGCTAAAGGAGATCTGCCGAGAGAAGGTGATGCCAACAAGCTTGGTGATTTCAGCAAAGGACCAGATTATTTTACTGTGCTACCCACCGACAACCGTATGTATGGCGAATTTGCCAACCGCATTGACGACAAAGCGGTGATGGCAAAAATGGAAAACAAAAATTTCTATGAGATTACCCTCACCAACAAAGGCGGCCTGGTAATGCCTGTAATCATTGAGTGGATCTTTAAAGATGGCTCAAAGGAAATTGAAAGGCTACCCGCTGAAATCTGGCGCATCAACGAAAACAAAGTGACGAAGGTGTTTGCCAAAGACAAAGAAGTGGCCAGTGTGGTGATAGATCCACAAAAAGAAACTGCCGACATTTCGATGGATGACAATGTGTTTCCGCGCGTGGCACAGCCCAACAAGTTTGATGAATTGAAGAAAAAGAACAATTAAACGTCAAATCAATCGTTAGAAGGGCAGGTCAAAAAACGGCCTGCCCTTTTTTATGAGAAAAAGTGAGCGGTTGAACCGGAGTATCGCGTTCACAATAAATTGACATTCGGTATCCCACCTTTGATTAACTTTGCATTCCAAATTCCTACAATATGAAGCTGTTGAAAAAAATCCTGATTGGTGTTGGCATTTTCGTAATTATGTTGTTGGCTGCGGCCTTTATTTTGCCAGTGGTTTTCAAAGACGATATCAAAAAAGCAATTGACGAGCAGCTCGCCAAGAGCATCAATGCAGATGTGATTTTCGATGTCAATAATTTTAGCCTGACGCTGTTCCGCAATTTCCCCAATGTAACGGTTGAGGTTAAAGAATTGGGCGTGTTCAATCGCGAGCCCTTTGCGGGCGAACATCTTTTTATTGTCGATCGGTTTGATGTAGAAGTGAACCTGAAAGACGTAATTTTTGGAGATCAGCTTCGCGTAAAAGGTATCACTCTGGTGGGGCCACGCATTCAAGTAAAGGTTTTGAATGATGGCCGTGCCAATTATGACATCGCGATTCCATCAACTGACACGGTAAAAACAGCAGAAGAGCCAGCTAAATTCTCGTTTGGCATCGACCACTGGGAAGTTATAAAAGGCGAATTGATTTATGACGATGCCTCTATGGGTTTCTTCACCTCTGTGAAAGGATTGAACCACTCGGGCAGTGGCAACTTCAACGATCAAGCCTTTGACTTGGTAACGGCAACTTCTGTTGATTCATTGACGCTCGCTTATGGCGGCAGCCAATACATTACCGACAAGCGTGCTGAAGTGAATGCCACGATTGATATCAGCGAAGGCTACACCAAATACACATTCAAAGACAACATTGCCAAGCTCAACGATTTTGCGCTGAGTGCCGAAGGCTGGGTAAAGATGGCCGATAAAGACATCAACATGGACATTAACTTCAAGAGTCCGGACAACTCTTTCAAAAGCTTGCTCTCGTTGGTACCGGGCATGTACTCCAAAGAATTTAAGAACCTGGAGACCAAAGGCGATTTGGCTTTTGACGGATTTGTGAAAGGCACGTACAACGAAAAACAGATGCCGGCCTTCAACCTTGGATTACAAGTGAAAGATGCGATGTTTAAGTATCCCGGCTTGCCAACGGCAGTCAACAACATCAACATGGATTTGCTCGTGGACAATAAAACAGGTGTGATTGCTAACACGCTCATCGATTTGAAAAAACTCCACCTGGATTTCGGGAGCAATCCAGTGGATGCGAGAATGTTGATTGAAAATCTGAAAGATTACCGCATGGATGCAGACGTAAGAGCAAAACTTAACCTTACGGAGCTGAGCAAGATGTTCCCAATGAACGGCATGGAAATGAAAGGTACCTTCACCGCCAATGCAAAAGCCAAGGGCGTTTACGACAGTATCAAGAAAATTATTCCGGCTGTTGACGTAGCGATGGCTTTGGATAACGGCTACGTGAAGGCTTCACAATTTCCTTTACCGCTCGAGAATTTGCACTTTACCTCTACTGTAAAAAATGCGTCTGGCAAAATGGCCGAAACCATCATCAACGTAAAAGATTTCTCGATGGTGATGGAAGGCGAGAAGTTTACAGCCGATTTGTTGCTCCAAAATCTGGAGGACTACACCTGGGATTTGAAAGCCAATGGTGGAATCGACATAGAAAAGATGACTAAGATATTTCCGGTAGAGGGCATGGCCTTGGCAGGGAAGGTAAAAGCAAATATCGAAACAAAAGGAAAGTACTCTGACGTGAACGCAAAACGATACGACAAGCTGCCGACAAGCGGCTCAGCCTCGTTGCGCGACTTTAAGTTCAGCTCCAAAACACTTCCGTACGCGGTAGCCATCGCATCATCCGATGCGGTGTTTAACCCACAAAAAATCGAATTGAAAAATACCAACGGCACCATTGGCCGAAGCGATTTTAGTGCCGATGGTTCAGTCAGCAATTATATTGGTTATGTGTTTGGCAAAGAGACCATCAAAGGTAATGTGAATTTCAACTCAACTTTGCTTGACTTGAATGAATTTATGACCGCTAGCAGCGAACCCCCTAAAACCGACACAGCGAAATATGGCGTGATACCCATTCCACAGAATGTTGACTTCGTTTTGCACTCCGACATCAAGACTGTAAAGATGATGGACTACACCATTACCAAAGCTCTAGGCGATGTAATTGTAAAAGATGTCGTGGCAAACTTAAGCGGGGTAAAATTCAATATGCTGGGCGGCTCTTTTGCCATGAACGGATCGTACAATACCAAAGA
>JBJTHA010000153.1:0-4096 GCA_046094265.1 Cytophagales bacterium | reverse complement strand
CGTAAGCTTACCGCTCAACAATAGTTTAATACGGGGCGCTCAAAACTTGTTCGGCATCAAAGCACAATTACAATTTGGTAAAATGACAGTTACCGCCATTGCCAGCACACAACGCGGAAAGCAAAACGCGATACGCGTGCCAGGAAGCACGGGTGGCACTGCGCAAGGAAGACCTTTTGAGATTGTGGGCTCCAACTACGATGAAAACCGACACTTCTTTTTGGCCCAGTTCTTCCGCGATAACTTTGAAAAATGGTTGGGTACTTTGCCGCAGATTACATCAGGAATTCTCATTACAAGAATTGAAGTTTATTCAATTAATCGCCAAAATGATACTCAAACTAACAGGGATGTAGTCGCTTTCATGGATGCAGGTGAGTATGACAAGATATATCGAACTAGTGCTATCACGCCAAGTCCCGGAGCCCAAGCGCCAAGCAATTTGGCCAATAATCTATTTGATGAATTCAACAAATTAGATCAAAACTCAGACATCATTAATGACGAGCTCACTACTAAGCTTGGCTTGATGAACGGAACTGACTTTGAAAAAATTACAAGCGCACGTAAACTATCTCCAACAGAGTTTTCCTACAATAGTCAACTCGGATACATTACTTTGCAACGTAAATTACAAAATGACGAGGCACTAGCCGTTGCTTTTGAATACAACTACAATGGCAGAACTTATCAAGTTGGTGAGCTCTCAACTGACTATTCAAATAAGCCTTCAAAAAATGTAGCATTTCTGAAACTTCTCCGGCCACGTAAAATCGCGATTAGAGACCGAGATAATATTATTTTACCTACCTGGAAGTTGATGATGAAAAACATCTACAGCTTAAACGTGACACAATTAACACGTGATGGTTTTCAACTCCGCGTGATTTACCGAGATGACCGCACCGGTATAGATAACCCACAATTACAAGACGGTGTCATCACTCGCTCGCGCCAATTGGTGCAAGTAATGGGTTTGGATAGATTGAACCCCTATAACGACCCGCAACCTGATGGCAACTTTGACTTTGTAGAAGGCATTACAGTGAATCCGGCCAACGGCTTGATCATTTTTCCTTTTTTAGAACCCTTCAATAAACCGTTGCGCAATTTGTTTCAGCAAGAGAACAACCAAACGCTGGAAAACACTCTGGTAACCAAGTATGTGTACGACACCTTGTACCATACCACAAAAGCCGAGGCAGAGTTAGTTGCAACAAAAAACAAATTCTTCATTACAGGGTCATTTCGTGCCGGTGCCGGAAAAGAAATTGTGATACAAGGTTTCAATGTATCGCAAGGCTCGGTGAAAGTTTTTGCAGGTGGCACTCCATTAAAAGAAGGTATCGATTATTCCGTGGACTATACTTTTGGCAAAGTAACTATTCTCAACGATGGCATACTCGCTTCGGGTAAAGACATTGAAATCACGTACGAGCAGCAAGACCCCTTCGCCTTCCAAAACCGATCACTTTTGGGTACGCGCTTCGATTACAAACTTAATGACGACATCAACCTGGGCGCAACTTTTTTATACTATAATGAGCGGCCACTCATCAGCCGTAATTTGATTGGCGCTGAACCGGCACGCAACATTCAATATGGGCTGGATTTTAACATGCGGAAAGACTCACGCATACTTACTAAAATGGTAGATGCCTTGCCATTTCTGGAGACAAAAGAAAAATCTACCATTACGGTCAATGCCGAGTTTGCCCAACTGTTGCCGGGCACTTCCAACATTGTAGATGGCGAGGGCACTTCTTTCATCGATGATTTTGAAAACACCGTTACTCCGTACAGTCTGCTGGCGCCACAAGGCTGGAAACTAGCAGCAGTACCCACACGCGATCAACGCTTTGATTTGGCCAACGGTGCAGTGAGCACGCCCCCCGGTACAATCTCGGATTTGCGAGCTGGGTACAGACGCGCGAAAATGGCTTGGTACCAAGTCGACAATTTGTTCTACCGACAAGGAGGGAGTTTTAAACCGCCCAACATCACCGAGCAAGATTTGAAAAATCACTACACCCGGCCAGTGTTGCCGCAAGAAATCTTTCCTTTCAAAGATCCTTTTGTCGGTAACTTTTATGAACCAGTGTTTGACGTAGCCTATTTCCCTGATGAGCGTGGCCCCTACAACTACTTCCAAGACTTTAATCAGTATGTTCAAATTCCTGCAAATCGAAAGAACAACTGGGGCGGCATTACCACTGCCATCCGAAACGAAGTTGACTTCGACAAAGCCAATGTGGAGTATGTTGAATTTTGGTTACTCAATCCTTTCATTCAAAACGCCAATGGCGAGGTGATTGTGAATAGCACAAAAAAGGCATCGAACACGACAGGCGGAAAACTTATCTTTCATTTGGGTAGTATATCTGAAGATTTAGCGCGTGATGGAAAACACGGCTTTGAGAATGGGTTAACCAAAGATGGCAGTGCCACCAACCTAACCCAGACCGCATGGGGCCGCGTAACCAACCAGCAGTTTGTGAACAACGCCTTTGATGCGGATGCCAACTCGCGGGTGAACCAAGATGTAGGTGCCGATGGTTTGAAAAATGAAATTGAGCGGGAGTTTTTCAAAAACGTGCCAAACCTCAATCAAGATGACCCATCCTCAGACGACTTCAAATATTTTTTAGGACCCGATTACGATGCCAACGATGCAAAGATTCTAGAGCGCTACAAAAATATCAACGGCTTAGAGGGCAACTCGCCAGTGGTCACACCCGGGCAGTCATTTGCACAATCAGGCAGCCCCCTACCCGACAATGAAGATTTGAACCAAGACAACACACTCAGCGACCTGGAAGAATATTACACTTATGAAGTAGACCTTGGAGCAAAACAGGGTGATTTGGAAGTGGGCAAAGGATTTATTGTAGATAAAATTTCGCCACAAGCTTTTGGCAATGAAGGAGCGGGTGTAGTAACCTGGTATTTGTTTAGAATACCGGTTCGCAATTTCAAATCAATTGTGGGGGATATCAACGGTTTCAAATCTATTCGCTATGCGCGAATGATCTTAACCGAATTTCAAGAACCCGTGGTACTGCGCTTTGCCAACTTTAGATTGGTAGGCAACCGTTGGAGGCGCTACACCGAGAATCTGGAAGAGCGCGGATTGAGTGAAAGCAAAGAACCCAATCTCGATAACTTCACGGTATCGGCTGTGAACATTGAAGACAACGGACAACCAAGTGATCAAAAACCTGGCTATGTAGAGCCGCTGAGACGTGACAGAGATATCACCAGTGTGCAGGAGCGCAAACTGAATGAACAGTCAGTGCAATTATGTGTGACCGATTTGACAGATGGTGATGCACGTGCGGTTTACAAAAACGTTCAGTTGGATTTCTTCAACTATGGAAGAATCAAAATGTTCATCTCTGCTCACAGTAACTCCACTCAAGCGATTCCCGATAATCAGCTAAAGGCATTCTTGCGCTTAGGAACGGATTTCGATCAAAATTACTATGAGATTGAACTACCATTGAAAATAACACCCAGTGGCACGCGCTTGCCATCGGATGTGTGGCCTGACCAAAACCAAATTGATCTTGACCTCAACGAACTGTATGCATTGAAAGTGCAGCGCGACCGCGAAGGCTTTACGCTGGGTGCCCCCTACCCCCAAGGGGGAGCCAAGATTGTCGGCAAGCACGGCATCCGCATTGTGGGGCGGCCGGATTTGGCACAAGTGCGGTTGATGATGATCGGTATCCGCAACCCACGCAGCGATGACACAAAGCCTTACAGCGTATGCATGTGGGCCAATGAATTGCGATTGACAGAATTCGATCAAACCCCCGGCTGGGCTGGTAATGTGGTAGTAAATGCAAAGCTCGCAGATTTGGGTAACATCACCAGCTCGTTTAGGCACATCGGCTTTGGGTTTGGAGGTGTGCAATCAAAAATTGCCGAACGTGCGCGTGGCGAGACCAATACATTTGATATTTCCGGAAGTTTAAATGTAGACAAATTGTTGCCCTCAAAATTGGGATTGCGCATCCCTATGTTTTTCAGTTACGAAAGCACCATCATAAACCCGAACTTTGACCCTGCCAATCCGGACGTGCGGCTGGCAGCC
>JBJTHA010000152.1:0-2888 GCA_046094265.1 Cytophagales bacterium | reverse complement strand
GATTTAAACTTAAAAGAGGCTGTCTCAAAAGGGCAGCCTCTTCATTTTTTTTGTTCGTTTTTGATTCGGAATCAGACCCGATCTTTTAAAATATTGACTTTTGAGACAGCCCTTTTCTTAATGCGCCTCCAACCAATTTTTCCCCACGCCCACCTCTACTTCCATGGGCACGTCTAGCAGCACAGCTGTTTTCATTAGTTCTATTACCTTAGGTTTTACAATTTCCTCTTCGCTCACATGAAGGTCGAACACCAATTCATCGTGTACTTGTAAAATCATTTTTGTTTTTAATTTTTCGCGCTGCAACCAGCGATGAATATTGATCATAGCAACTTTGATGATGTCTGCCGCGCTGCCTTGAATCGGTGCGTTAATAGCATTGCGCTCTGCAAATCCGCGTGTGGAAATGTTGCGCGAGTTGATGTCGCGCAAATACCTGCGCCTTCCTAAAATGGTTTCTACGTATTCTTTCTCTCGGGCAGCGTTGATGCTGTCGTCCATGTAGCGCTTAATGGCGGCAAACTCTTTGAAATACGAATCAATGATTTCGGTCGCTTCGGTGCGAGAGATATTCAAATTTTGCGCCAGGCCAAAAGCAGTGCTACCGTATAAAATACCAAAGTTAACTTCTTTCGCCTTGCGCCTCATGTCAGAGGTTACTTTATCCAAACTAACTTTAAAAACCTTGGCCGCAGTTGTGGTGTGAATATCGCGGCCCAAGCGGAAAGCTTCCATCATGGTTTCGTCTTTGGCAAACGAAGCTGCAATGCGGAGTTCTATTTGCGAATAGTCGGCCGACATAAAACGATAGTCTTTACTTCGGGGCACAAAAGCGCTGCGGATCTGTCTACCTTTTTCGGTGCGAATGGGAATATTCTGTAAGTTAGGATTGTTGGAACTTAACCTGCCCGTGGCCGCTACAGCCTGTCGGTAGTCGGTGTGGATGCGATGGTCTGCTTGGCTAAGCATTTTTGGCAATGCATCTACATAAGTGGATCGTAATTTTTCGTACTCACGGTAGTCTAAAATTTTTTTAACGATGGCATGTTCCTCGGCCAACTTAATCAACACTTCTTCGCCCGTAGCGTATTGGCCTGTTTTTGTTTTTTTGATTTTGCCTTCCATCAACTTCATCTTATCGAATAAGACTTCGCCTAGTTGTTTAGGCGAGCCGATGTTGAATTCTTGCCCCGCAATTTCATAAATCTCCTTCTGTACTTTTTCGCTGTCTTTCTTTAGAGCGTCCGACATCCACTTTAATGCTTCTTCATCTAATGCCACGCCTTCAAATTCCATTGAAGCCAGCACATGTACCAATGGCATTTCCACATCGCGCATTAGGCGCGAGTGGGTACGGTGCTCCAATTCCCTTTGCAGCTTGGGCTTTAGTTGCAGAATCTGATCCACGCGCTCAAAAGCATTGTTGTCGCTGGAGAATTGGTAGCCGAGGTATTGACCGCAAATAATGCCCAAATCATGCGATGCTTCGGGTTCGACAAGGTAGTGCGCCAATAGGGTATCGAATAAATATCCCCTCACTTCAACACCCACTTTTTTCAATGCGAGTAGGGAGTGCTTAATGTTATGGCCGATTTTTACTACATCCTCATCCAGCAAGAATTTTTTCACGACTTCCAGCCCCTGAGGTGGCAACAGGTATACTTCGCCCGGTTGCACTGAAACTACCACTGCCGTGGGCGTATAGTCGAAGTGATCCGTTTCGGTGGTCATTACCTCTAATGCAAATTCGCGCTTGTCTTTTAGTTTTTCAGTAATAATTCCCACTTCTGTTTCCGAGAGTTTCACATACTTGACGGAGGAGGCATCGAATACCTTTTTTTCAACATGCTCTTGCATGGTTTCTTCGGCACTATTACCAAACATCGATAGCTGAGCTACTTTGGGTGAAGCGGAGGCTGGCACCGGACCAGCACCGGGCACTGATGCAAACACGCGCGGCATCATGGTTTTAAACTCTAAGTCTTCCATAATCGGCTTTAGCGTTTCTGCCATGGGGCCGGTATATTGCAAATCTTGCTCTTTCCACGCTATGGGTGCATCTACAATTATGGTGGCTAACTTTTTTGATAAAAGTGCTTGTTCGCCAAATTGCTCTACACGTTCTTTCAATTTGCCTTTTAGTTGAGCCGCGTTGGCAATAATATTTTCAACACTCTTGAATTGTTTTAATAAGTCAGCGGCTGTTTTTGGTCCTACGCCCGGTATGCCCGGAATGTTATCGGATGCATCGCCTTGCAAACCCAAAATATCGATGACCTGATGAACATTTTCGATGTCCCACTTATCGCATACTTGCTTGGGCCCGAGTATGTCTACCGAATTGCCCATGTAGGCGGGTTTGTACAAAAGAATTTTGTCGGTCACCAACTGCCCAAAGTCTTTGTCGGGCGTCATCATGTACACTGTAAAGCCTTCTTGCTCCGCCTTTTTAGCGATTGTACCAATAATGTCATCGGCTTCGTAGCCGTCTTTTTCCAAAATAGGAATGCCAAAGCCTTTGATAATTTCCTTTACGATTGGCACACCGGCACGAATGTCTTCAGGGGTTTCTTGGCGGGTGGCTTTATAGTCAGTAAAAATCTCCTCGCGAAAAGTTTTAGCCGGAGTATCAAAGGCTACCGCTAGGTGCGTGGGTTTTTGTTTTTGTATTACTTCCAGCAGCGTGTTGGTAAAACCAAACGGCACAGAGGTGTTGATGCCTTTGGAATTGATACGGGGATTTTTAGTGAAAGCAAAGTGCGCGCGGTAAATCAGCGCGTACGCATCAAGTAGAAATAATTTTTTTTCGGTCATGGGGCGAAGGTAGAACAACGGAATCTTATTTCAAGTTTTTCGAATTCGCAGCAGGCTAGATTGAATGCTGGACC
>JBJTHA010000151.1:0-17164 GCA_046094265.1 Cytophagales bacterium | reverse complement strand
GTACACACGAGGTGATTATGCCAGAGAGTATGTCGGCAGAAGAAAAGTTCGACTACATCTTTAGCCTTGTGCAATTGATGAGACTTGACGAGCGATTATACCAAGAAGAACTCAAGTTTTGCTTTAAGATTGCTGAGCGATTGGGCTACAGTCAGGAGGCAATCTTTGAACTCTTAATGCATGTGAAAAATGTAACCGACCAAGAGTCGCAACGGGTACTCCGCGGCTTGGTCGATAAGTACTTGAAGAAATAGTTACCGGCAACCTGTCTAGATGCGGCTTTTGAATCACTTGCTCTACTATGGGTTTATCATACCCATTTCTTTGCTCCCATTTCGAGCGTTGTACGTGTTGTCAGATGGTTTGTATCTGATTTTGTTCAGAGGCATAGGCTACCGCAAGCAGGTGGTGCAACAGAATTTGCGCAACTCTTTTCCTGAAAAGTCCAACGAAGAAATTGATGAACTCACGCGTCTTTTTTACAAACATTTCTGCGATTTGATTTTAGAAAGCCTGAAGGTATTTACCATTTCGCAACAGCAAGCCAATGAACGCATGTTGTTCAAAAACCCGGAGGTGATCAATAAATACGCCTCGGAAAATCGAAATGTGATGTTGGCCGGAGGACATATGAATAACTGGGAATTGTTTGCGGTGGCGGTGGCTGGGTTAATCAAGCACAAGGCAGTAGCACTTTACAAGCCACTCACCAGCCAATACTTTGACCAACGCATGCGCGAAAGTCGCGGCAAATTTGGATTGCAGATGGTATCGACAAAAAATGCAAAGGAATATTTTGAAACTCCATCAACCCAGCCAACGGCCACGATTTTTGGAGTAGATCAATCTCCGCCCAATCCCTCTAAGTGCTATTGGACAACCTTTTTGAACCAAGACACAGGGGTGCTTTTTGGATGTGAGAAATTTGCAAAAGAATATAACCATGCCGTGGTGTACGGGCGCATCAACAAAGAAAAACGCGGCTATTATAGCTTTGAGTTTATTGACATCAGCGCTACACCGCAGCAAACTGCACATGGCGAAATAATGGAAGCCATTACCCGGCTGCTGGAAAAAGACATCATGCGGGCACCGCAATACTGGTTGTGGACACACAAACGCTGGAAACACAAACGCCCTGCTGAACAAGCGGCTTTTGCCTAATTCTACGGAGCACTCAGCTATCTTATGTTAGCTGCTATCCTTTTTCAATACCTCCCACTTCGTCAGTGTGAATGTAATTGATGAGCACAAACGTAACGAGAAGCCCGGAAAAAACACCTTCCAAAGCCACAATAAACGCAGCCATGTACGGATTTAAGTAGTGACCCATTGGCTCGGTATCAATGATATGTTGCATCATATTACTGTCTACCTTCATCCAAATGAACAAGAACAGAGCAAACAGAACAGACCCGATCGCTGCAGTGGCTACTCCTGTGGCCAAAGCGACAAAGTAGTTCAAGTGTTTTCCGTGGGTTTCCTTGAATTTTCGAAGGGCGAAAAACACACCAGCTACTAATATCAAGAGGTTGAGTAGACGCAGTTCAACGTGATCGCTCATTCCGATCAACTTCATCAATAAGAAATAAGCAATCAGGCCCCCGGCAATGCGCAAGCCATAGCTTTCTGGAATACGATTGGGATTGTTCAATATGCTCATAGGTTTACATTTAGTGAGACGAATATTCAAATTTTAGAACAGCTGCGCAACATTTTTAATTGTGAGAAATTCTCGTAAATTAGCCATCCCAAAATCAAACCTTATGAAAATCCTGAAAATCATCGGAATTGTAGTTGGCGCAATTGTAATAATATTGGCCGGATTAATTTTGATTCAGCCAGCGAAAGGACATGTAGAAAAATCAGTGGTAATCAACGCTCCTGCCTCGACTATTTTCCCGCACCTTAATAGTCTTGAAAAATTTGTGGCGTGGTCCCCATGGGCAAAAATGGACCCAACAGTGAAGAACACTTATGAGGGTGCTGCGGCAGGTGTTGGTGCAAAAATGCAATGGGACGGACCCGAAACCGGAAAAGGCACACAATGGATATCTGAAAGCGTGGAAAACGAAAGGGTAAAGACAGGCCTGAAATTTGAAGGCATGGATGGCGAGTCCACAGCAGAATTTATTTTAACACCCGAAGGGAATGGAACAAAAGTAACATGGACATATGACGGAGATAATGCCGGGTTTATGGGCAAGGCTATTTGGCTGATGATGGGTTCTATGCTAGAAGGTCAATATCAAGATGGCTTGAACGATTTGAAGAAATTGGTGGAAAGTCAACCTGTTGAGACACCCGCTTCTATTACCCCAGCCGATTCGACAACACAGAAATAACGACTCTGATACTCATAAAAAGAACCTAGCGATGTGTCAGGTTCTTTTTATTTAAACGTAAATAAAAAATTTGCTACAAAATTCCAGCACGTCACGATGGTCGTAGCAATCGCCTTAGAAAGGTAAAATTTCCTTCTCAATCGGTCGTTTAACCACCAAACAATGGCAGAGTTGATCGCGAGGCCTACCAACGCAAAACTAATAAATTTTATGTACTGCCCCGCCACATCAGGCTGGTGATTTTCAAACGTCCAGTTGCGGTTGATGTAAAAATTGCTCGTGGCAGCCGCAAAGAAACCAATGCCGTTGGCAACATATTTATCGACACGAAGTTTTTCTTTGCAGAGATAAGTCAGCCCGAAGTCGATTACTAAACCTGAGGTGCCTACCAAGGCAAAACGCACAAACTTAAGAAAAATAGATAGCAGGTTTTCAAGCATGCCTTAAGGCAATAAAGGATCGCCAAAAGTACCGTTATAATTTTTCAATCGAAAGAAAAATGCATAGCGCATCGTTTCACCCGCTCGCATAATTTTCACAGTGTCCATCGGCTCAATCTTCTCAAAATAACTGCCGAATGCATCCATTGGGCTCTTGTAGTAATTGCTCACAGCAATGTGATAGTAATCTGCGCCAGGCTGCAAGCCTCTTCTATCGCGGTTCATCCAAGCATACTTGTGTATGTCGTTAAGACTACCAATCGCAAAAAGTTTTCGGTTGTTGGGCCACGCACAATAAAAGTCGAGGTGCGCAGCCGGAAACCACTTGTTAGAAACCAAACCCGCTTGCCTGGGCATTCGACCTGCCAATTCTTCTCGCTCAGCAATCTTTTCAAATGCTTCGTTAACTTGCTTCCACCCATACATGTCTTGCGTAAAATCATACTCGCCAAAATTTTGCATGTCTGAAGTTTTGCCCAACTGAAAGGGAGAATAATTCATGAGGTACAATGTTGCGACTAATAGAAAAGCGAGAAAATAGCTCGGCAGCGTGAGGCGTAAAGGCGTGTAGGCATTTGCTGTGTTTTGCATTCGGTCAGCCCAATAAGCGGCAGCCAAAACGATGAGTGAAATAAAGGCGGGGCCGGTCCAGTGCGGAAGCGTACTTCTAAAAATAGAAAAGCCTGTGAACAGTAACCAGAGTGGTATCGAGTTGAGCAACAACAGCCACTTGTATTTTGATTCAATGAATTCCTTGCCTTTCCATAATGCAATCAATGCGATTACAATCAAAATCACATTCAGCGGATTGTTATAGGCAAACTGCCCTCCCACTTCGGTGAAAAAATAATCTGGGCGAATATTCCATGAAGGTGTAACACGGTCGCCATGAAAGGTGAAGCTGATGAAATGCTCGCGCAAGTTCCACAATAAAATGGGTGACATTACAACTGCCGTTATCACCCCCGACAAGTAAAGCGAAAACTCTTTCAACCACGCTCGATTGTTGAAAGCAACATACAATAACGCACCTACCCAAATAAACACCGAATGATACTTCGACAGTATTGCCAGGCCGGCTATCACACCAAATAACAACATTTTGATACGATGCTTGCGATTGATTTCAGTTACCGGGAAAACATCAACTGCCAAATTCAGGCTCAGCAACCAGAAAAAAACTTGGGGCGCATCAGGCGAAAGCGAAAAGCCACTGATGATTGAACAATAAATCGATGATGTATACAGCAGGGAAGCATACCAACCAGTGAGTTCATTTTTTACTCTTTTACCTAAGAGAAAAATGGTATAGGTATTAATGGCAGATAAAATGATGGAACCAAATCGAAGAAAGAAATCGTCTTGTAACAACAAATTGAACGAAGACAGTTGCGCCAAAAAACCCACTATCGGTGGATGATCGAAGTGACTTAAGTCGGGAAACAGCGCATACGTCCAATAATAAACTTCATCGTTGGCGAGTTCGAGCTGGGATGCTAGAAACAATCGCACAGCGGTAGCAATGACAAGGAGCCAAATTAGTTTCTTTCTAATCGCTTGATCTTGAATGGAGTTTAACACGAAGAGTATTTCGACAAATTAAATCATTATCGGGCTAATTCACCAACTGAAATCGGGTGTACGCTACAGGTCGAGTGGCAGCAGTTTAGCTCCAGTTTTCAATTGATAATCGCTCTGGTCTGACTGATCAATAACTTCAGCTAAACTTTTTGCCAAAGGCGTTCCTTTCGGAACAAATTGATTCATTTTCAAATTGCTAAAAACCAAATACTGAATTCACGTCTATCGACCTTCCCCTTCGTGCTCCCTCACCCCAACTTTTCTCTCGTCTCTCCACTTCTTCAATTCCTCCCGTCTGCGCGCCAGTTCTTCTTCGGTGGGCTTATAATCAATTAATGATTTTAAATCCGGCTGGCCTGCATCTACCCACGCAGTGTACCAAAGGTTGCCCGTGGCTTTTACGCTGGCGCGGAATTGTCGTTCCACCATACCGTTTAGCATTTCGTGGTATTTTTTTGAATACTCCTGCGAAAAGACTTTCACCGTTTGTTTGCCCTTTGTTTCGAAATTGAATTTTCGATTACCCATTTGTTGACTTAATATTTTCTCGAACCGCAAAACGGAATCGAGTGCCTGATTGGTCTGCGCGATGATTCGCCAAGCTTCTTTCTGCACATCATCAATATGCTGAGCGGGCCCCACAAAAAAATCGTATTCATTAAAAAACAATTCGGGCAGCCGCGATTCCCAAAAGGCGTGAATGCCAATTTGATCGGTCAACTGGCCATCGTAATTTTTGGTGGTGTGCAGTGGCACGTGCGCATCACCCACATAATGACCTAAGTCTGCCGAAAGGCGCAAAATGCTGTCAGGATCTTTCAATAAAAATGCCTCACGCAACTGAAAATACACACGATTGATGTGCCACGGCACAATGCCATGTTTCGCCAAGCTGTCTTCCCCAAATTTTGCCACCGCTTCATTCCAGTAGCGCGGCAACTTGTATGCGGCACTATCACCATACACATCTAGGTCAATGTAATGGCGAGGTGCTTCCTCTGGCACAGCATAACGCCTACGGTCGGGGTTAACGGCTGCATCGCTGAGGTAATCGATGTTCTTTTTGTATAACACGCTCATCTCAGGTGGCAACGTAAAAACGGCCAATCGATTGATTTTTTGATGGGCGAAGAAGCCCCAACCAAAAAGCAGCCAAGCCACGCCCAACAAACTTATTTTTTGTGCCGTCTTCATGCGCTATCTTTCGACACTAAGTTACACATCATGTTCAAGATTCTAATTTTCATTTTGCTGGCTACTAAAATAGTACTCGCCACCGACCCGTATCCGCGAAACACAAATATTGACATTCAAAAATATGTATTTCAATTTGAGGTCAATGACTCCACCGATGTATTGGCAGGCGTTGCCTCCGTTACCGTGCGCTTCAAAAAAAGCATCAGTGAATTTGAGCTGGACCTCATCGGGAAAAACAACCTGGGGTTCGGCATGACAGTTTCTTCGGTGGTGATGGCAAACATTCCGGTTCCGTTTGTTCACAAAAACAACCGACTTAAGATCTCGGTACCGCAACCCGTTGGCGCTGACAGCGAATTAACTTTTGTCGTCTTTTACTCCGGCATCCCCGAAGACGGACTCATCATCGGTAAAAACAAATATGGCGATCGCGGATTTTTTGGTGACAACTGGCCCGACCGAGGGCGTCATTGGCTTCCTACTCTTGATCACCCTAGTGACAAATCAGCTGTTGACTTTATTGTCATTGCACCACACCATTACCAAGTGGTGGCCAATGGCATACAAGTGGAAGAAAGTTTTGTCGATGAAAAAAGAAAGCTTACGCACTGGCGCGAAGAAGTGCCTATCCCGGTAAAAGTGATGGTAGTAGGCATTGCGCGATTTGCTGTGCAACAATCGGGGGTAGTCGATAACATACCGGTAGAAAGTTGGGTTTATCCGCAAAACAGAGCTGAAGGATTTTACGACTATGCTGCAGCTGTAAAAGTGCTGGAGTATTTTCACCAGAACATTGGGCCTTACTCATTCAAAAAACTTGCCAACGTGCAATCGAAAACCCGCTGGGGCGGACTGGAAAACGCAAGTGCCATTTTTTATGCCGAGAAAACAGTAAATGGCAAAGGCGACCATGAAAGTCTCATCGCCCATGAAGAGGCACATCAATGGTTTGGCAACTCCGCCACCGAAAACGACTGGCACCACGTGTGGCTAAGCGAAGGCTTCGCTACTTATTTCACAAGTTTATATTTAGAGCATGCCTATGGCCGTGCTCGACTCGTAGAACAGCAACAGAAAACGCGCGATCAGGTAATCGCCTATTTCAAAAAAAATAAGGCACCCATTATTGATACGACCATTACTGACATTAATAAAGTTCTAAGCACGAATACCTATCAAAAAGCCGGGTGGGTGCTGCACATGCTGCGTTACCAATTAGGTGACGAACTTTTTTGGAAGGGGATTCGCGCTTACTACAAACAGTATAAGGGAAGCAATGCTATGACTACAGATTTTCAGAAAACCATGGAGCGCGAATCGGGAAAAAAATTGGGGCTGTTTTTCGACCAGTGGTTGTATATGGACGGGCATCCCGAACTATTGGTAAAATGGAGTTATTCAGCCAAGGCGCGGCAGCTGACACTTGAGGTGAACCAAACCCAGTTCGGCATGTTTTTCCGTTTTCCGCTGGAAGTAGAACTCATCGGGAAAAATGACCAAAAACAGTTAAAAACCCTGCAAATCGACTCCTCAGTGCAGAAATTTCAACTATTCACTGACTTTGAACCCGTTGGGATAGTTTTAGACCCCAACACTTGGCTATTGTTTGAGGGAAAAATCCAGAAGAAATGAGGAGGTTGGCCTTGCAAATCAAGCATTTGCCCTTATTTTTGCACTCCGTTTCAAAAAAGCAATATGGCAAATCACAAATCTGCAGAAAAGAGAATTAGGGCAAACGAGGCAAAACGCGTTAGAAACCGCTACCAATTGAAAACCACGCGCACGAGCGTGAAAAAATTGTTGGGTGCCACCAAAAAAGACGATGCACAAGCTTTGTTGAAAGAAGTAACGGCAATGTTGGATAAGTTGGCAAAGCGCAACATCATCCACTGGAAAAAGGCCGCAAACCACAAGAGCAAATTGACCAAGCGCGTAAACGCGATGGCGTAAAATATATAGCGAGTTTTTTATTTTTCCCTCCCTGGCGCAAGTTGGGGAGGGTTTTTTATTCTGTTGTCTGATCCCAAAAACTCGCTGGGCAACTGGACGATGATACCTGCCAAACATTTTGTGATGGTGAAGTAATCGCTGAATGTAGGGGTAAGGTCGATTAAAGTCTAATGCTGAACGATAGCGAAGAGTGAACTAACTTGACATTAAACATACTTTACAAATCGGTTTGAGTCTATCACATATCCATTTTGTAGATAGAATTGGTGCGTTCTTTCCCTTACCAAGTTACTCGTAACCTCCAACTTGATACAACCTTGCTCAATCAGATGTTCTTCCGCTGCCGCCAGCAACAACTTTCCAACGCCATTTGAGCGATAGCGCTCCTCTACGCAAAATGCCGTGATCCGGCCGATTTTACCTTGGGCATGTAGAAATTCAAACCGATGCAAGCTGATAAATGCGATGACTTCGCTTTCATGTTCAGCCACCAGTAAATGATAATCTTCGTCTTCGTGTAATTGTATTTTTTGCGACACCAGTTCAAGGGATGCACCAGGGTATCCGAGTTGCCCAAGTAGTTTTTGAACATAAAAGGCATCTGAAAGAGAAGCTTGACGTACGACCATTGGTTAAAAATAGAGAATAAAACTTCTATTTTTACAACTTAAATTCTAGCCTGTGCAGTACGCTGTTATTGTAGTCGGTGGTGGAATTGTTGGGCTGGCCACCGCCCTGCAACTCATCAAACAAAAGCCATCTTTAAAAATATTGGTGCTTGAAAAAGAGAACGAACTCGCCAAACACCAAACGGGCAACAACAGTGGCGTGATCCACTCAGGTATCTACTACAAACCGGGAAGTTTAAAAGCCACCAACTGCATTAACGGCTACCATCAATTAATTGCATTTTGCAGAGAGAATGATATACCATTTGAACTTTGCGGCAAAGTGATTGTAGCCACCTCTGAGGAGGAGAAGCCTTTGCTGCAAAATGTATTTGTGCGCGGCCAACAAAATGGCTTGCAAAATCTGCGGAAGATTTCAGCAGGCGAAATCAAAGAAATTGAACCGCACGTCAATGGCCTCGAAGGCATCTTTGTACCACAAACCGGGATTGTCGATTACAAACTTGTGGCAGAAAAATATGGAGAGTTGTTGCAACAACAGGGTGTGGAAATCCATCTCAATGAGAAAGTGGTTAACATACAAACCACTCAAACCACAACCGTGGTGACAGAAAAAACCACTTACACTACCGAACTGGTCATCAACTGTGCAGGGCTTTACAGCGATAAGGTGGCGCGTTTGACCGTTAAAGATTTGAATGTCAAAATTATTCCATTCAGGGGCGAGTACTACAAACTCAAAAAAGAAAAAGAGTATTTGGTTAAGAACCTGATTTACCCGGTGCCCGACCCCAACTTTCCGTTCTTGGGTGTACACTTCACGCGCATGGCCAAAGGCGGTGTAGAGGCAGGACCTAATGCTGTATTGGCTTTCAAGCGCGAAGGGTATAAGAAATCTCAAATCGATTTGGCAGAGCTAACTGAAACACTCGCATGGCCCGGCTTCCAAAAAGTGGCCGCGAAATATTGGCGCACGGGCATGGGCGAAATGTATCGTTCGTTTAGCAAAGCAGCATTTACAAAAGCATTGCAAAGGCTCATACCTGAGATTCAAGAAAGTGATTTGGTGGACGGTGGCGCAGGTGTGCGTGCACAGGCATGCGATAGAGATGGCGGGTTGGTGGATGATTTCTTGATCATAGAAGAAAAGAATGTGATCAACGTGTGCAACGCCCCGTCTCCCGCTGCCACTTCTTCCTTGGCAATTGGAGAAACCGTGTCAGGGCTGGCTTTGAAGCGGTGGTGAGAAATGCGAAACGTAAGGCCATAGTGTGAGGGCTGCGTGTCCACTTGACCGATAACATCTAGACAAACGATAGAAGGATTGATCTCTTGTTTTTTGCAGAACCCGCTGCTGTAGGGCGGCTAAATTGTTGATAAGGAAATTAAAGAAAAAATAAGTGGCGGCTCCACCGTCCCCTGTTTCCCTGTCGCTTCTAGCAGCTCTAGCATTGCCAGACGAGGCCGATTTGATATCACCAACTTGCGCCACTTCCAGTTGAACCGATAACAAAAAATAATAGTAAGGCGCATTTTTAGGTAAAATCGTTAACGGAAAAACAATTTTCAAGTTACTGATAACATGAACAGTAGGTTACATAGAAAAACAACTGATCCTTAGAACTGTGGTTACGATGTAAACGGTTAAAGCAGGCCGTTTTTCACTACTTTTGAATCCATGAAAATCGATTTGCCACCCCATCAAAAAATATATTTTGCGTCTGATTTTGATTTTGGGGTACCTCACGCTGAAGCCAGCTTAGCGCGCGAGCGCAGAATCATTCGATGGCTAGACAGCATTAAAAACGATGCCCACAGCATTTTCCTGATGGGTGACATCTTTGACTTTTGGTTTGAGTACAAGCATGCCATCCCAAAAGGCTTTATCCGATTTCAGGGCAAGCTGGCAGAACTACGAGATGCGGGTGTGCCCATTTACTTTTTTACCGGCAATCACGATATGTGGATGTTCGAATATTTTACGAAAGAATTAAACATAGAAATTTTAAGAAAACCACTATCAGTTTCAATCAATGGAAAAAAGTTGCTCATAGGCCATGGCGATGGATTAGGACCCGGGGATAATTTATACAAACTTCAAAAAAGGTTTTTCGATAGTAAGATCTGCCAGTGGTTGTTTGCCAGAATTCACCCCAACTTGGGAATTGGCATTGCGCAGTATTGGAGCAAGAAAAGCCGTATTGCTAATACCAAACGTGAGGAGAAGTTTCTTGGAGAAGAAAACGAATATCTGTTAACCTATTGCAAAGAGCAGGAGAAAGTAAACCATCATGATTTTTATATCTTCGGCCATCGGCATTTGCCGCTTGACTTAATCGTGGCTGAAAATAGCAGATACATAAATTTAGGCGAGTGGGTACACTTCGATACCTATGCTACATTTGCCAGTGGTAATGTGGAGTTGAAGAAGTTTGAGGGGAAATGAAACCAGTATCGTCTTTATTTTGGAGATTGAGTCGACCGATCACTCTGAGCGGTCAAAAGGCTATAGTGAGCATTATCTTTACAGCTTTCATCATCACACTTTTCAATCACAACTTGTGCTTTGCGCAAACACCCATCAAAAAAATAAAAGAGTTTAATGCTGGCGAAATCAAAGCCGCGACCGTTGACCGCCTTGGAAATTTCTTTCTGGTCCTAAAAAAAGGACGCGTACAAAAGTACGATGCCAACTGCAAATTGGTGGCTTCTGCCAAACTGCAGCCCGACTTACTGGAGCCGTGGTTTCATCCGGGCATTTTTTCGTTTAACCGCTCGCAGAAAAAAATCATACGTTACGGGCGACATTTTGAAAATCCGGTATCAACCGAACTTGATGCGTCTTGGGCGATTGAACCTTACTTGGTAACCGTGCGTGCTGATAACCACATTTGGATTCTAGACAAGGCAGATGCCTCGCTAAAACACATCAACACAATAACGGGTGCCACTGTATCAGAGTTTTCTATTGACACTACGCAATTTTTAACACGCCCAAACTTCACACACATTCGAGAGTACCAAAATATGTTATTTGTATTAGATCAAAACTCAGGCATTTTAATTTTCAGCATTTTTGGCAAGCAGGTGGAGTTTATCAAAAAAAAGGGTATTCGTAACTTCAATTTTGTGGGCGAAGAATTGTATTATCCAAGCGGAAATACCATTCAGTTTTTCGACTTGACTACTGAAACTACACGCGAAGTAAAAGTGGAAGGCAACAACCAGTTCGCACTGGTGACAGATGAACGAATTATTTTAATTGACGATAAAAACCGCGTGCGTGTTTGGGAGACACCACTCGTAAAGATTGATTGAATGAAAATAATTTCGAGGGCAGGGCTACCAACCGTCTTGACTTCAGTGTTTAGTTCATTAACAACAATGCTTCGTTACCGCTTCGCTCGCTTCACCAGCTCGTTGCGAGAAATAGACAATAGTCTGCCAATGGGTGTTCCGTTAACATAGGTCATTACCCTCAAGTCCATCTCGTTGCCATCTGGAATAACAAACGGTGTCGTATACCGACTAGATTTTTTTACGGGGAATGTATTATCGTAAGTATAATACAATTCAGCATTCGGATACTCGCTCCACAAAACTGCTATTAATTCGCTTCCTTCCAGCTTCGTCTTAACAAAAGGATCATACACAGCCTTACACACTGAAATCTCTTGTTCATCGAACCAGTTAAAATGCTGATCTAATTTTTTTGTAAACCAGAACCAATTTTTTTTCGACTCGCCACTCCAAAGTGTTTCGGATGTTGCCAACGCGCGGGGGTAGGTCATATAAAACGCATGTTCCAAGGTAGGCACTTGTTCCGTCCATAAGTTGGCCTGTCCGCCCATCACCAACTTGGGGTCGATCCCTGTGGGAAGTGGATTAAATTCATAAGCAGTCTTCAGCGTGAGATCGCTATAGATCGGAAATTCGAGGGTGTGATCTCCTTGTGTATAGTCAAGGTAGCAATACCGAGTGGGCGTCATCACCACCTTGTGTCCTTTTTTTGCGGCTTCCAAGCCGCCTTCAAATCCCCGCCAACTCATCACCGCTGCTCCGTCCGCCAATCCCCCATATAGAATTTCGTCCCACCCTATCATTTTTTTGTTCTTAGACGAAACTATTTGCTCTACGCGCTTCATGAAATACGACTGTAGCTCTAAAGAATTAGTAAGCCCTTTCTCTTTCATCAATCGTTTACAGCTTGGGTCTTTCTCCCAATACCCGTGGTAGGCCTCATCGCCACCCACGTGGAGATACTCACCTGGGAAAAGCATCGCAACCTCACCAAAAATTTTGTCTAATACTTCATACACTTTTTCGTCAGCCGGATTTAGCGTGTTTTCGATCAACATCTTAAACGTGCCGTTGTCATACCATTCCGAAAACTTAAATCCACAGCTTACTTGCTTCGGTTCTTTTTTGGTGCTCAGCTCAGGAAACGCGGCTAACAATGCCATGCTATGGCCGGGCACATCAATTTCTGGAACGATGGTAATGTGTTGTTTCGCGGCATATGCCACAATGTCTTTGATTTGTTCTTGGGTGTAAAACCCTCCATATGTTTTGGGTTCGTCCATCGCAGGCATTGTCCGGGTACCAAACTTTCCGTAGCGCACCGCGCGCATCGAACCTTTTTGCGTAAGTGCCGGCAAACTCTTGATCTCAATGCGCCAGCCCTCATCATCGGTTAAGTGCCAGTGCAAGGTGTTGAATTTGTAATGCGCCATTACATCGATGTACTTCTTTACCTCATCGGCCGTAAAAAAATGGCGGCTCACGTCTAGCATAATGCCCCTCCAGCCAAACTGGGGCGAATCGGCAATCTCAAATGACTTGAGAGAAAAACCGGCCTCCGGTTGCGCTGGCAAAACTTGCAACAGTGTTTGAATGCCACGAAATACGCCAACATTGGAGCCTTTAATCTCCAAAGTATTGCCGTTTAATTTAACCTGGTAGGCTTCAGGATTTTCAAACACACCCACGTCCATTTTAATATTCAGACGGTTATCGGCCAGAACATCGCGAAGCAAATATCCGCGATTGGTTAACGTATTCTTTAAAAACTCCGCTTCATTCAGCAACTCGGGCTTAGCAGAAATAACTACTTCATTTGAATACGCACGCACTTCGTTTCCATACACTAAGCTTTGCGGCTCGGGTATGATAGTCAACTGCGCGTTTGCACCGATCGATAGTGCCAGCAGCAAGGTGAAAGAAAAATACGTCATATAAATACTGAAAAGATGAAGAGGAAAATAAATTTTTGAGTTAAGGTTTCACCGCTGCGAAATAGGCCCAGTACATTAAAAGCGGTTGAAAAATAATTAACCTTGCCATGCTGATGATGGGCGTTACCGTAAATCCAAATATCGGAAAGTTACCTTTTTGAATCATGTAAATGTGTGCTGGAATAAAAGCCAACAACATGGCAATGATGGCATAACCGGCCAATGTGCGAGTTGCCGGGAAAATCAATAGTATAGCGCAAGCCACTTCCGCTCCACCTGCTACAATGTTAAGTGGTACTGCATACAATTTTAAATAAGGCGGAAAAAGTCCGTAGTATGCTTTGGGGTTAACAAAATGGTAGATGCCGGCAAACAAATAGAGCCCGGCCATTGCATACAGTAAACTTGTTTTTGCCATGATGTAAATCTACGAACGTTTTTCAAAAAGTGGTAAAGCACTTGCCAAAAGAGTAGATGTAAAGTACTCAAGATTCCTTTGCAAGTGAGGATTTTTTTCATTTTATAGACTAACCGACACAAGCACGTATGAACTTCACCAAAACCGAATAACAATACCAAAACCGGCAAGCAAAACGCGTGGCACCAACATAATTTTACTATTAAGTAACTGGTAACTTTTTAGCCTACTGCTTTTCTTGACAGTTGTTGTAATAAGTAGCATCCTTTACAATCTTCCCATTGGCAATCGTAAACACTGTGCTGATCGGCAGATTAAATTTTTCTCCGTTCGCAGTTCCGGTAGAGATAAACTCCACTGCCACTTTGTCTCCATTCGAAAATAGTGTCACCACCTCGTCATGTAAATCGGGAAACATGTTTTGCATCTCGGTATATTTTGCAGCCGTTTCGCCACGCGATTTCCGCATATATTCATTGCCGTAGCCGGGATCAAGAAACTCAGCTGTGTCGGTATAAAATTCCGCCATTGCTTTCCAATCGTGCCGGTTAAACGCTTCAAACATTTGCCGAACCAATTTTTCGTTTTGGTATTCCGGGGTAGGAGCGTTGCATGCCGTAAACACGGCACACAACACAAGAAAAAATAACGTTTTCACTTAGCCCATCTTCATGATTTCACGAATCTCCACGGTTCCGTCTTCTCCATTCAGCTGTGGACATCCTTTAGAAATTTCGATTGCCTCGGCATAGTCGTTGGCTTTAATAAGCATGTAACCACCCACCACATCTTTTGCTTCAATGTACGGGCCATCAGTGAGTACTTTCTTGGGGCCGCGCAGCACTTTCCCCTCCGGGAAAAGGGGTTGGCCATCACCCAATTGATTTTTTTCGGCAATCTTGCCCATCCAGGCTTGCCATAAAGCCATTTCGGCTTGCATTTGCTCGGGCGATTGGGTTGCAAACGACTCTTGGCTCTTCAGCGAATTGCGAAATACCAACATGAAATCTTTCATAATTATAAGGTTTTAAAGGTTAATTTTTGTGAAGACGGGCGAGGCGCACCGATCTGGACAGATTTATTGAATTATTTTTTTTGATAAATGCCTTCACTCTTGCAGCCGCCAGCAGCACTGCCGTGGGCACGCCCGTCTCTTTCTCGCCCAAAATCGGCCACCCTGCAGCAGTTGGCCCGACTTAAATCAGGCAAACATCCGAACCGCCAAACGAGTGCTTTTTTTCTCGCCTTTCATCACCTTTCGATGTTTCGAATGGCTGCGTTTACCCCTCGTAGGGTTTGTAAGTTGCCATTGCCGAGATCGCCCAGCATTGCAAAAGGTTTTTTCACTTCCATCACAGGGCGAGGTGGTTCATCGTCCCATATTTTTTTGCGTTTGAAGTTGTAGTGTAGCATAGTTATCGGGTCCAATCTTTGGGGAATGCCGAGGCAATGAAGCCATCGGGCTTGGCGTAAAACTGTATGGTAATGCCATCTTTTGTTTTGCCCTCATACAGCTCGCCATTGACCTTTCGTTTGCCGCGATAGGCTTCGCTGATGGCCTCCAAGGTTTTTTCTTCGCTCCAGTCCTCCGGGAAAAATGTGGAGTAGCCACCGTTCGAGACTTTAGTAATCCATCGTCCATCTACATTCTTTACAGGTACTTTGGCTTTGAATAGTCCGTTAGGACCGTTCTTGCGAGTGTTGGGTACCAGCTGCGCGGTCTTGTATTCATTGATTGCGTTAACATGGCGGCACCCCACTGCCTTGCCCTGCCGATTGATTTCGCCTTTGAAGATATGGCGCTTGGTTTTTTCGGTGATGGTTTGGCGCACAGCGTTAACGAAAATAGCAGCAGCCCAAAACTTAAAAACCTTTTTGCCATGTGCTAAAGTTAACAAGCATTTGCAAATTCTAATCCATTGAAACTTACGGTTTATATTTGAAGATGGACATCGTTTGGATGGTGATTGGTGTATTATTAGTTCTTGCAGGCATTGCCGGCTCGGTGCTGCCCATGTTGCCGGGGCCACCGCTGGCTTTCGTTGGTTTATTCGTACAACAGCTTAGATCGGATCCGCCTTTTTCTATGCAACAGATTTTGATTTGGCTGGCCATTACCATTGTGATCACGATTTTGGATTATTGGGTTCCTATTTACGGAACGAAAAAGTTTGGCGGCACACAAGCAGGGGCTTGGGGCGCAACGATCGGATTGCTGTTGGGCTTCTTTTTAGGACCTTGGGGTATTATACTCGGACCATTTTTGGGAGCGCTCGCGGGCGAACTAATGGCCAATCAAGAATCGGGCAAAGCGTTGAAGGCAGCATTCGGTTCGTTGGTGGGTTTTTTATTTGGCACCATTGCCAAACTGGTCGTGTGTGGGGTGATGGGTTGGTATTTGATCAAGTCGTTTTGGTGAGTTATCCGAAAATGAACTTCACCAATGTGTAAATTCCTGTTGCTAAAATCAGCAATAGCACGATGCTCCGAAACTGCTGTTGGGTAAATCGCTTCAGTATCATTTTTCCAAGATAGGTGCCTGTAAAACTTACAACCGCCAGTATCAAAATGAGTGTGAGGTCGCTCCACCGCACATACCCGTTCCACACATACACTATACTACGGCTCGCGTCAATACCCAAATCAATTAATGCAGAGGTGGCGATAAATGAGTCAATTGAAAGATTATAAGCGGCCATGGTAATGCCGCGGATGGCACCGCCTGTGCCAAGTAATCCTGCTAGCAATCCGGAAATAACTCCGCCCCCCACAGAGTTTGTGCGTGTGGGCTCAATCGAAAAATTTTTCCAAATCAAAAGCGATGAACTCATCACTACTAAAAATGCCGCGAGCAACACTTCAAACCATTGTGTCTGCAAGTATTGGCTCCACCACGCGCCCAACACTACCATCACAACTGCGGGCACGCCTAAATACAAGAGCAATTGTTTGTTGGCGCCTTTCTTGAACAAAGCAATTTTTGAAAGGTTGCTCGTGACGTGAAAGACCGCTGTAACGCCCAGCACAGTGTGAAAATCGAGGAAGTAAGCCGCGATGGGCACAAAAAAAACAGATGAGCCAAAGCCACCCACAGTGCCTAAGATTTCTGCCAACAATGCCAGCAACGCAAAATAAATCAGCGGTTCAACACTCATCGCCACAATAGCCGTTCATAGTGCAAACACACCACGCCATTGGCAGATGGGGTGCTTTTCAATAACTTTAGTTGGGTGTTGGGCTGAACACCTTTGAACAACGGTTTGCCTTTGCTCGGTAATATCGGGTTGGCGAAGAGCCAGTAGTCTTCCATTAAGTATTTGTTCATAAGTGTAGGGGTAGCCGTGATGCTGTTGGGTATAAACAATGCGAG
>JBJTHA010000150.1:0-4894 GCA_046094265.1 Cytophagales bacterium | reverse complement strand
GTATAAACGATATAACTATGGTAACGGTAAGAAGACGTTTAGCACTTTCGGTTGTGACGACAACACTTGTATTGACCCTGATCGCTTCGTGCGGCAGCAGCGACCCAACACCTACTTCGACTGGCACGGTCATTAAGGTAGACGCGGCAAATTTTCTTTCAGCAGGACTGGCAGAACCGATTAGTATCGTGTCTCGCACGCTTTCAAACGGAGCCACAGCAGATTGCTACAAAATTGTGAGCAAAAGTACACCCACCGACCACACACAAGGCCCATGGTGCCCCACTTCCGTAACAGACGATGCGAGCAAAGGGGGCATTTGGATAGAAGGCGGAAATGTGTACGATGTGGATGGCGCCTTCGTTAAAAACCTGGCCACATTTTACAATAACACTACTTGGCAAATGTACAATACGAGCACGGGCATAATCACCAAAACATTGACGCAAGCAGACTGCCAAGCGGCTGCCAATCCCAATGTTGGTGTAGCGTACAAAAATTATTGTGTAGAATGTTTGCCTTCCTATTTTCTTCATTGACGAAAACCATTTACATTCCAATCACTCCTGTCAAACTATCTTCATCAATCAGTTTTGGAATGGGGCCTGGATCTTCTGTTCCGTCAACACGAGGAATTGCTTTCAACGGAGTCGTATTTGATGCTCCTGCGCCAGTGAATATTATTCTGGCCGCTTATACGTTGGCACCGTTTGACGATGCGGGGGGGCATATAAACCTGGGAGCCGGATATCATTATCATGCCGCAACTGGAAAGACAACCAAAATCAGCCAAGCGGATGGTCATGCAGCAATGATCGGTTACGCCATGGACGGATTTGGAATTTTTGAACGATTGGGTGCCGATGGAAAAGAGTATACCGATTTGGATTCAAACCGTGGGCATTCGGATGATGTAAGAGGTTATCATTATCATGTGGACAAGGCTGGCTCGAATAATTTTATCAACGGCTTGGCCGGAGCTTATGCAAACTGATAAATGCTTTTTTATGAAAATATTCGTGGTGGTTTTTGTATTCGTAGCAAACATGGCAAATGCCCATAGCCCTGATTTATCCAGTATGATGATTTACGAGCAAAACGGAAAATTTCTCATGTTAATCAAAAGTTCCCTTACTGCTTTTGAAGGAGAGATCAATTATATCTACGGCAAAAATGCGTACAAAACTCCAGAAGAATTTATTCAGTTGGTGATAAAGCATGTGAGAAAAAGTAGTTTCGTGATCATCAACAATGATACCATCAGGTTTGCCAATGTTCAGGTCATGCTCGGGCATGAAACAACCTTATTTGCTGAACTTACCGGAAGCCCGACTGATTACAAATCAATTTTCGTAAAAAACACGATGTTCAAAGAAATGCCAAACAATCAAACTGAATTAATTGTAACGACCAACACACGGCCACAAAAGCAATACATATTATACAATGGCAATGATCATCAGGTAAAGTTCGGGGCAAAGAACGGAAAATGGGTTGTCGTTAGTACATCAGAAGGCATATTCGCCAAAAAAAATTTTATACTATGGACAATGCTATTTCTCATGGCAATTATTTTTGTAGTTGTGATCAATAACAGAACGCAGAATGCCGCCTCGGTGAATGAGGTTATTGAGGCAACGCGTGCCAAAACGAATGAGTTTTAGATGTATGCAAATATTCGAACAAAACAACAATTGACTAATATGAACAACAAGAATTGGTTTTACTGTATTTCCTTTTTGTTATTAATTGGCGCTTGTAAGAATAACGATTTGGCACCAAGCACTACTTCAACGGATGTGCCAGATGTATACAAAAAAATATATGGAGCGAGCAGTATTACATCTGACGGAACCTATGTCACGATCAAAACAACGGGAGCTCCGGATCATAAAAGCGTTTACTTTGCAACAACAAATAGCTTGTATGAAAATTTTACCGGAACCACGTTTGGTGGAAACACATTCAAGAAAAATCCGAATTCAATCAACACGTTTAACTATACTTTCAAAATTCCATTAAATCCAAAATCTGCTTCCACAAAAACAGCCACTCCACTTGGAGCGATTGGTGTTTCATTGAATGGTGTTCCGTTTTACAACCAGTATGCAGGCCCCAATCAGCCGCTCACCAATGAAGTGACCAGCTTTGATCAATATTACGGGCACCCACAACAAGCTGGTGCGTATCATTACCATGTGGAGCCAATCTATCTCACGCAAGTGAAAGCATCGAAGTCTGCTTTGCTGGGCTTTTTGTTAGATGGTTTCCCAGTGTATGGCCCGCAAGAAAATAATGCTGAAGTAACAGAGAGTTCACTTGATGCCTACCATGGGCACACCGCTGCAACCGCAGACTACCCCAACGGAATCTATCATTACCATGTCACAAACAAAGACCCATACATCAACGGAAGTGGTTTTTATGGAACGCCTGGTACGGTTTCTCAATAGTAGCGCATTCATCAGCCTGCTGCTCTTCTCTATTGGCTGTCAAAAGATGTGCGAACACGAGAAAACACCCCAGTCAATTATTTTGCTGCGCGTGAACAACTCGAATTTGGAAATGAAAAATGGCTTGCTGCTATGGAATAAAACACCCTTTACGGGAACACTCTTTTCACTGAACGAAAGCAATACCGACACGTTGTCGTTGTCGCGCTACCTCAAAGGACGAGAACATGGCGAGTGGAAACGGTTTTATGAAGGAGGCAACCTGAGAGAAAAAAGATTTTTCGTAAATGGCTCGAAAGAGGGTGAATTCATCACGTGGTGGCCAAACGGAAAAAAACAACTTCACTATCACTTCAGTAAAGGTGAGTACGAAGGCGCTTGTCGCGAATGGAATGAACAAGGTGCATTGACCAAACTGGGCAACTACACGCAAGGCTACGAAGAAGGGACACAACAACTTTGGTACGACAATGGAAAAATAAGAGCGAACTATGTGATCAAAAGTGGAAGAAGATTTGGACTATTGGGCACTAAAAACTGTATCAATGTTTCGGATAGTGTTTTTCGTAAATAGTATTTTTGTACTTACCTTCTTTTTTACATCGTGTTCGGATACAAGGGAAAAAAGTACCTTACCGTATTATAACACACCTGAGTTTACACCCACGTTCATCTATTCGGCTGAAGAGGCTGCTCGAAAAATAAATCATACAATCGGCTCATTTTCGTTCACAAATCAAAATGGTATGTCAGTGACCGAAAAGGAAATAGAAGGAAAAATACATGTAGCCAATTTTATCTTTACAAGCTGCGGAAACATCTGCCCTGTGATGACTAAGCAAATGAAATTAGTTCAGGAAAAATTCCGAAATAATGATGAAGTAATCATACTATCCTATAGCGTAACACCTTGGATTGACGATGTCAATCGGTTAAAAGCCTATGCCGAGGAAAATGACATTACCTCACCCAACTGGCATCTGCTCACCGGAAGAAAATCAGAGATTTATCATCTAGCACGTCAATCATATTTCGCAGAAGAAGATATTGGCTTCACTAAAGACAGCACAGAGTTTTTGCATACTGAACATGTGCTACTGGTCGATCAATCCAAAAGAATTCGTGGGATATACAACGGTATGCTACAATTAGAAATCAAGCAGTTGATACAGGATATCACGGAACTGCTACGTCAGGCGCCTTTGAAGGGCGGCCTTGGGAAATAGCGCTCGGACTCCAACTTTTTTTGATTCCACTGATCAATTGTTTGGTTCCGTAAAAATTGCCCACTTGCTACGAACGGTTGGAAGAACCCGATGCTGGTTTTGTCACACCAGAGCGTAGCATTCTATTGTATGCCAACCCATCCGAGTATTATGATGCCGGAATTGGGGCGAAAATTCGTGCACGAGGAAGGAGTTGCGTTGGTAAGAGAGTGGATTTTGGAGATGCACGACTAGAACGTGCAGAGCAAATTCTATATTTTACTCATGTCCAAAATGAAGGCATCCGGGAAATCTTTTTTCAATTCTCCCAGAATGAACTCCGCCTTTTCACGATTGGGGAAACCGCTAAGTAGTGGACTATAGAATTTGACTCCATTGAGTACTTTAACTTGCACTAGCGTGCGTTTTTTGTATTTGCTAGCCAAGTTGTTGATGATCTTGAGTAGATTAGCTAATTCTTGGTACGTTCCGAGTTGAATCCCAAAACCCTTTGGGTCCACCAGTGAAATTTTCAGTTCATATACCTCGCGGTCATCTACGCTTACATGCTCTTGCATTACCGGTAGCACATCACCCTTTCCATCTCCGGCATTTACTATTTCGATTTTTACATCGGTGATACCTTGATTGAAAAAGCGAAGTTTTTCAGCAGCCGCCTTTGATACATCCAATATCCTTCCTTCAACAAATGGTCCGCGATCATTCACTTCCAAAATTACCGATTCATTATTGGCCAAATTTGTCACCTTAATCTTGGTACCAAACGGCAGTGTTTTGTGTGCGGCAGTCATCTTTGATCCGCGGTACTTTTCTCCGCTGGCGGTGGGGCTGCCTTCAAATTTATCAGAATAATATGACGCTTTGCCAGTTTGTACCTGAGCTGTTGCTGTAATGCTGGCTACAACAAATGCCGCCAATACTACGAATCGGATAATCATAGATTTACCTTTTAGTGACGGCAAAGTTATGCATTTTGGGTTTAAACCCTACACGGTTAACGGTCATGTCAGTTCCACAAATATTCGGAACTTACGTTTGCAAACGGCTCGTTACAAAACAGTCCGATACTCGGTATACCACCAAAAGGAAGTATTAGTTTGTTTTCACCTATCTTTATTGCAGCGGTACCTATTATTGAGTAAGTAGAATGTAGTTGAAAGGAGAGCTTGCGCTTTTAATGTATGTATCAGGGGGGAAATCCCTCGCCTTTAGGCG
>JBJTHA010000149.1:0-11452 GCA_046094265.1 Cytophagales bacterium | reverse complement strand
GAACCAGCGACTAAACCGTTGAAATCGGCAACGATACAACGTGCTACTACAACTCATCCCTATTAAAAGCCGACATCGAGATATTCATGCCTACAAATACAGAGCGGTATAGAGCCGGCTCAACGGGGTATCGCTGCGTGCCATCGTTCGAATACCGGTAACCAAAAATGTTTTTGCGATCGAGTAAATTATCCACACCTGCGTAGAACACTGCAAACACTTTTTTGATAGTGGTGATGTAACTGACACTGATAGACAGATTTTCGTAGTGGGGTGCATGGTCTGCTAAGAAAATCGGACTATTCGGATTCAAGTATGGCCGCCCGCTGGCATACGAATACGTTGCACCAATAGATGTATTCATCGATTCAATGAAATACTTAGCGATTACATTCAGGTTATGCGCAGAAATGAAACTGGGTGTTGCCTGCGATGGAAAATTTTCAAACAGCCGCTCAGTATCCACAAAGCTATACGAAATCCAATAGTCTAAGTTCTTGATAGATTTCCGGTCGCGCCAGAAAATGTCTATCCCTTTTGCGTAGCCATTACCTGTGTTGTCAATATTGGCTGTTACAAATCGATAGAGACTTGGGTCATAGTCGGTATTTAGCTCGCGCACTAATTGTCGATACGATTTGAAATACCCTTCAACCCGAAATGTTTGCTTGTCAGTAGTCCATTGGTAGTTGGCAAGGTAGTGTGCGGCTTGTTGAAATTCTGCCTGCTTGCCTGCCAGCAAGTAGCGATTGTTGGGATTTTGATAAAACAATCCTCCAGCTACCGAAATTTGGCTGTGCTTGCTGGTTTTAATGGCAGATGAGATGCGTGGGCCAAAGGCAATTTTTTGCAGTAGTTGGCTATGTTCGCCATGGATGCCGCTTTTCAATCCAACGTTTCGTTGAGGTTTCCATTCCCATTCCGAATAGAATGCAATTTGTGTTTCGTCAAACGCTGCGTAAAAGGAATCAAAACTCCGCGAGATATGAAAGCGTTGCCACTCTATGCCTGAAAGCAAATTAGATTTATCGCCCAGCTCTTGCCCGATTTCTGTTCGCGCCTGCCCGCGCCACTCATCAGTTGCCGATGGCGTACCTCCAAAATTCACATCGTCATTATTATGACTGAACGAAAATGCCGTGTATAAATAGGTGCGGCCATTGATGTTGCGGAGGTAAGAGCCGTTAATGTAACTATTGTTGTACGTTAGACCAAATCCAAACCGATTGCCGGCAATGGTGGTGTTGGGTATCTCTGTTCCACTTCCAAACCGAGAGTGGCTCCCCAATAGTTTGAAAGTACTTTTGTCACCGTTTTGGGTAACCCATCGCAGGGAGCCGGCACCGCCATTAGGTGCTTCATAAAAATTGAAGTTCGTGTTGGCCAAGCCGTAGAAAGGCGCTACGTTAATATAGTTGCCAGTAAGCTCCAACGAACTTCCTTTGAAAACTTTGGTAGCAGCGCCAAATAACCCCGACATATTAATGCCCGCAGAGAATGTGCTGCGGCTCGGCATGTCATTCGTGTTCAATTCCAACACCGATGACAGAGCCTGCCCATAACGTGCACTGTATCCGCCACTGCTAAATGACGTGCCCTTGAATTGAAAAGGGGAGAAGCGGCCGCGTTGTGCCACGCCTGGCACATCGCTGGTGAAAAAATTTTGCACGGTCATGCCATCGATGATTACCGTTGTTTCAGAGGCATCACCACCACGGACAAAAAGGCCAGTTTGCTCTCCGACCCGCGTGGTGCCTGGCAGGGTTTGAATTGCCCCAATGATATCGCCCTGCGCTCCGGCCGTGGTAACAATATCCAATGGCCGCAGCACGGCCACTTTACGGTCGTTGGTGGCTTCGATGGTGCCTGCGGTTATTACCACCTCATTTAGTTCGCTGGCTATTTCCCTCAATTTCACCTCTAGCGTCAACTCGTTTCCATTCAGCACAATGTTTTGTTGAAAGGATTCATAACCAACACTTGATACAACCACGGTTCTCGGTCCTATTTCTGTGCTGGACAGACTAAATTCACCCTCGAAGTTAGCAGATACACCAATAGTAGTGCTTAGCAAGTAGATGTTGGCTCCGGGTATGGGATTGCCCCGACCATCCGTCACCTTGCCTTTTATGGTGCTTTGCGCAATGCCACAAAAAGTTGTCAGCCACGCAAACAAAATAATCAGAGCAGTTTTCATGACGTTATTTTTTTTCGCTGTTGCTGTTGCTTACTTTCTCCAGCAGCATTTTGGCATAATAGAATTGTGGTTCTACAACCAACGCTTGTTGGTAGGTGGCTATAGCTTTGTCGCGATTTCCTGCCTTTTGGTAGGCTTGTCCTAAAGAAACCATTGCATTGAGGTAGAGCCAGTTGTTTTTAAGTGTGGCCGGTTGTGCCTGAGATAGCTGAATTGTTTTTTCCCATCCTTTGATGGCTTCTTGCAGGTCACCGCCAAATGAAGTAGGCGTGTAGAATTTATTTGAAGCATAAACGCTCCATGCCAGCGCAGAGTTGGGTGCAAACAAGATTCCCTTTTCGGCCAAACTGCTACTCTTGCTACCTAGCAGCATACCTTTCATGGGGCTTTTGCCAATTTCATTGCCGTAGACACTCGAAAGCATGGCTGCTGCTTCGCCAGATTTTGGGTTTTCGTCTACTAGTTTTTTTATGAATTTTTTGGCCGTACTGATATGGTCGTCAAAAAGTTTATCATCGGGCATGGCCATGCTACCGTTAAGCAAAGAGAAGTAAGCATAAGCAAGCGCCATTTGCTTGGTTGCATCACCCACGTTTGCTGTTGACTCTTTCTGGGCAACCTCCAATGCCCTTTTCCATTGTTCTGATGAGCGGTTCAAGTAAGCTTGGTACATAAGCTCTTGTTGGTTTTGCGCCAACAGGCTTACATGGATGAACATGGCGATGAGATAATTGACTGTGGATTTCATAATTGTAAACTGGTTTATAATGTAAACTAAATTGATAAAAAAATTTATTTGTTGATATATCCTTTCAATGAGTTAACATATTCTTCAAATGCTTTAATGCCTTTCTTAGTGATTTTACAAGTAGTGAGCGGCATTTTTCCTTTGAACGATTTTTCGATGGTGATATAGCCAGCTTCCGAAAGCTTATCCAGTTGCACACTTAAGTTGCCTGCGGTGGCATTCGTTTTCTCCTTCAGAAAAGTAAACTCTGCAGAATCTACCCCCAGTAGAAGCGAGATCACGCCAAGGCGGAGTTGCGAGTGCAATAATGGATCGAGGTCTTTGAGCATTCTTAGGCCTGACGTTTAAGTAGATAACCAGGCAATAAGTAGCCAATGGCAATGGCCGTAGCGGCCACAAGCGGACGAATTTCAGTGGGTATTACAAAACAAACTATGCCGCAAACATAAATCACCACGCCACCGATTATCAATGGTCTGAACTTAAGTATAAAGCCAGAGGTGGTGGTTGCAATACTGCCTGCCAGTAAAATCAAAGCGTCAATCTGGTAGTTTACATACTTGCCGATAAAGGGAATTGTGATGGCAACAATTCCAAAACTAATCCACACCGCACTATTTATCTTATCAATGTGTGTAGATGATTTTGTTTTTCGTGCTTGCCGAATAGAGTATACAACGGTAACGATCCACGCGAAAGGTATCACCAACCATACCGCATAAGGGTAATCAAAGTCAATTTGTTGAAGCGAAAAACTGCCGATGTAGGCGATTACGATGACCCAACCCCAAAAGAGAAAGAAAAAGGAATTGTTGCGGACGTTGCCCTTTGCCTGATTGATCATAGCCGTAATCAAATCGAGGCTTTGCTGTGGGCTCAGCGTGTCGTTTTCTGTTTTCATAGCTCTAATAACGCAACAAATATAAAGTAGTTTATAAAATAAACTAAATTTTTTTAAAAAATTCTCCTCCCCATAATTTTTGGCTTGAATTCCTTGTTTGCCCATCCTATATTTCACCATCCATTACCACTATCGAAATACAACATTGAAAAACCAATTATGAAAAAACTCATTGCTATTTTGTTATGCTGCTCGTTGGCTTTGTCATCTTATGCACAAGGCAAGCTTGATAAACTAAAGGCCGAGGTGGCGAAGGAAGTAGAAGGGAATGCCGCGCTGGGCCAGCAGATCAACGACATGCTTTTTAGCTTTTCTGAGTTGGGATTCCAAGAGGTAGAAACATTCAACTACCTTACCAGTTTGTTGGAGAAAAATGGATTCAAAATACAGATAGGTATTGCTGGCGTGCCCACGGCTTGGGTGGCCATTTGGGGTTCGGGCAAACCTGTGATTGCGTTGGGCTCCGATGTAGATTGTATTCCCAAAGCATCGCAGAAACCCGGTGTAGCTTATCACGACCCTATTGTGGAAGGTGCACCCGGCCACGGAGAAGGACACAATTCAGGCCAAGCACTGAACATCATTTCGGCTCTGGCAATCAAAAAAATAATGGAGCGCGAAAAAATCCCAGGAACACTTATGTTATGGCCCGGCATTGCCGAGGAGTTAGTTGGTACTAAAGCCTTTTATGTTCGGGCTGGTTATTTTAAAGATGTGGATGCGTGTATTTTTACACACGTGGGCGATAACCTGGAGACTTCGTATGGCGACAATGGCTACAATGGCGTAATATCGGTGAAGTTTTCATTTGAAGGTACTGCGGCCCATGCGGCAGGAGCACCATGGCGGGGGAGGAGTGCGTTAGATGCAGTAGAGTTGATGAATATTGGTTGGAATTTTAGAAGAGAACATTTGGAACTTACACACCGGTCTCATTATGTAATTTCTGATGGAGGCGATCAACCCAACGTAGTGCCCTCCAAAGCTTCAGTTTGGTATTATTTTCGAGAGCGTACCTACCCCGGCATTAAAGCACTTTTTGATAAAGGCATAAAGACGGCAGAAGGCGCTGCTCTGATGACGGATACAAAATTTACGTACGAAATTTTGGGATCGGCATGGCCCGGTCATTTCAATAAGCCCTTGGCAGAAGCCGCCTACTACAACATCAAAAAAGTAGGATTGCCCACATGGTCGGCAGACGATCAGCTATTGGCCAAAGCCACGCAGATCGAAATGAAGTCGCCTAAGGTAAACGGGCTTGCTACTAAGCTGGATACGATGGGGCTTCCTAACTCGGTAGGCATCGTGAATGTGATGGGCCGACAAATGATGACCATGGGCGGAGGATCGGATGATATTGCAGACATTTCGTGGACTGTACCCACCATTGTGCTGAACTACCCCTCTAACATTCCCGGCTTGCCAGGCCATCATTGGAGCAACGCCATCAGCATGGCTACGCCCATTGCGCACAAGGGTATAGTAAGCGGTGCCAAAGCGGAAGCTATGACAATATTAGACCTGCTTTACCAGCCAGAACTACTTTCCAAAGCGTGGGATTACTATAAGAATGAGCAAACCAAAGAGATTCAGTATACGCCATTGGTGGGTGAAAAGGATAACCCTGCTATTTACCTCAACCAAAAAATTATGTCGGATTTTGCGCCCAAACTCAAACCCAACTATTATGATCCCAACAAGTTCAAAACCTACCTCGATCAATTGGGCATTAAATACCCCACCGTGCGCCCCGATCAAAAGGAAGCCGTTCAAAAATTAGAGACAAAAAAGTAGTGTGAATGTTCACAGGAATTATTGAATCGCTCGCCACTGTGCAGCACATTGAACAGGAAGGCACTAACCAACATTTTTGTTTTTCTGCTGATATTGCGGCAGCATTAAAAGTTGATCAGAGTATCGCGCACAATGGCGTTTGCTTAACAGTAACCAAAACCGATGGAAAATGCTACTGGGTAACTGCCGTGCAAGAAACACTTGCGAAGTCGAACCTTGGTGGCTTGCAGGTAGGTGATGTGGTGAACTTGGAGCGTTGTATGCTTAACAATGGTCGTTTTGATGGGCACATTGTGCAAGGCCATGTCGACCAAGTGGGAATTTGTAAGTCTGTGTCAGATCAAAATGGAAGTTGGCTTTTCTGCTTTGAGTACGATGATTCGCTAGGCAACGTTACAGTTGAAAAGGGATCGATATCCGTTAATGGCGTAAGCCTAACTTGTTTCAATTCCACGAACACTACTTTTTCGGTAGCGATTATACCGTATACTTTTCAGCACACCAACTTCCATCGGCTTCGTGCTGGAGACAGCGTGAATCTGGAGTTTGACATCATTGGCAAATACGTGAAGAGATTGCTACGCAACTAATCTCTGCTGGGTCTTCGAAGCCTTGCGTCTAAATGAAAAAACACAAACTCTAGCGTTAATCAATGCTGGCGAAATGCCAAGGGATTTTTTAGAAAACAACAATGAGGAAGTAAAAACACTAAGACATTTTCTTTTGCCCAAGCTTTAATTCAGCGGCTACTGTCAATTTCCAAACGGCCACCCCAAACAAAAAGCCAATGGTTGCGCCAACTAAAATGTCAGAAGGGTAGTGTACACCCAAATAAATTCTGGTGTACGTCATCATCACCGCCCAGGCAAATATCCAATGGATGTGGCTGTACGCGTGCCGCAAAGAGAGCCATACAAATGTGGCTACTGCAAAGGTAGTAGCGGCATGCCCAGAGGCGAAGCCGTACTGCCCACCCTTGTAATTGTTCACCAAGTGAACCAAACCTTCAAGACTTGGTTCGTGCGAGGGTCTTAACCGAGCAAAGAATGGTTTCATAAACCCTGACGTAAACCGGTCCGCCAGGGTTATCGCCAATGATGATCCAACTAAATAGATCCAACCCGAGGTACGAAATTTTTTAAAAATGAGATAGATCAAAAAAATATACAATGGAAGCCAAGCTAGAATTTTGGTTAAAAAATACATCACCGGGTCTAATCTGTCGATGTGCAGCCCATTTAAGAATAAAAATAACGCACGGTCTAGTTGACGTAACGTTTCCATTTGAAGTTAACTCTACAGTGTCAAATATCGGAATTTAGCAAATAGGTTTTCTTCTTGCTGAGTATTAGTTTGACAAGTTTCCAGAGCAAATGGGGTATGTCGTCAGTTCGTTAATTTGAGTCGGCAAGCGGATTAATCCATCAACTGTATTGATGGATCAAGTGCAGCCCCCAAAACGCACTATCGTATTTCCACTTTTCCATGGTTGGGAAAGTTGTAAGCGTTTTTTTGCTTTTGCCATAATGCGCGGGGAGTTACTTTTGTGTGCAGTTATGATTTCCATTTCCAACATTTCGTACTTTATTGGTGGTCGCGCGTTGTATCGCGATGCCTCGATGTTCATCAAGCCGAATGATAAAATTGGCTTGATTGGGCTCAATGGCCGCGGTAAGTCTACTTTGTTGAAAATCATCAACGGAGATATTACGATCGACAGCGGCAACATTAGCAAAGCCAAAGATTGTACGCTTGGTTTCTTGAATCAGGATTTGCTGTCGTATCAGACAGACGATGCAATCATTACGGTAGCGATGGGCGCGTTCAAAGAAGCAGTGGACACACAGCGCGAGCTAGAAAAAACTATTCACCTGTTGGAGGCCGAGTATTCAGATGCCTTAGTCGAGAAGTTGACCAAGTTGCAAGAGAAATTTGAGCAGTTGGATGGTTACACGATGCAGTCGAAAGCCGAAGAGGTGTTAGAAGGTATTGGATTTTCAACACAAGACTTGCACCGCCCGTTGCGGGAGTTTTCTGGCGGCTGGCGCATGCGCGTTATGCTGGCCAAGCTGCTGTTGGAAAAACCTTCCTGCTTGATGTTGGACGAACCCACCAACCATTTGGATTTGCCATCCATTGAGTGGGTAGAGAATTATTTACGCACGTACGAAGGTGCGGTCATCATTGTGTCGCACGACCGCACATTTCTGGATAACGTCATCAGCAAAACCGTGGAGGTAACGCAAGAGCAATTGATTACCTACGAAGGTAATTATACATTTTACTTAGAAGAGAAAGCCATGCGCGAAGAAATTCAGCAGGGTGCCTACGAGAATCAGCAGGCAAAAATCCGGCAGACGGAGCGTTTCATCGAGCGGTTCAAGGCAAAAGCCACCAAGGCACGCCAAGTGCAATCGCGCATCAAAGCGCTGGATCGTATGGAAATGGTTGATGAGGTGGTAAGCGATGTGGCGGAAGTCAATTTTCGATTTACGTTCAAACAACCTTCTGGCCGACATGTGGTAACACTCCAAGATGTTTCAAAAGCCTATGGGCAGTTGCAGATTTTGAAGCAAACCCATGCTGGCATCGAAAGGGGTGATAAAATTGCTTTGATTGGCGCCAATGGAAAAGGTAAATCGACTTTGTTAAGGATTTTGGCCAACACAGAGCCTGTGGAAGGTGATCGCACCATTGGTTACAATGTGATTTATGGCTTTTATGCACAGCACCAATTGGAAGCGTTGCATGTTGAAAATGAGATAATAGAGGAATTAAAACAGGCAGGCAGCGGTAAAACTGATCAAGAATTACGCAATGTGCTGGGCTGCTTTTTATTTTCTGATGATGACGTGTACAAAAAAATAAAAGTCCTTTCAGGCGGAGAGAAATCGCGCGTGGCGCTTGCTAAAACACTGATTTCAGAAGCAAATTTTTTATTGTTGGATGAACCCACCAACCATTTAGATTTTATCTCTGAAAACATTTTGATACAAGCCTTACAACAATACCAAGGTAGCTTTGTAGTGGTGTCTCACAACAGGCACTTTGTGAGCCAAGTAGCCAATAAGATTTGGTACATTGAAAATCATCAAATAAAGGAATACCCGGGGACTTACGAAGAATATGAATATTGGCGAAAGAATGCTGCTGCGGTAAAGGTTGAAGTGACAGAGAAGAAAATCACAAAACCAAAGCCTGAATCCAAAACTAAAAGCGCGACCCCCAACCTGCAACAGCGGCTCTCTGATTTGAACAAAGAACTCAAAAAAGTCGAGGATTTAATTCAAACGCTACAGCTCGACAAGCATAGAATTGAAAACGAACTAGCGAAGCCAGATGTGTATGGTGATTTCGAAAAACTGGGTGAAGTGCAACAGCGCTTTGAAAAGGTGAACCAACAATTAAACCAGTACAATACACGGTGGGAAAATCTCGCGTTTGAGATTGATGGGCTAGAGGGTGCCGCTAGTTAAATTATTTCCAACCAAAGCCAATTTGCACCACAAAGCGGTTGAACTCGTTGCGAACGGTGGTTTCGTTGTAGACCAAACCTTGAAGTGTTTGATATTCCCAGCGACTGGAGTAATCGGCCATTTGTCTTTTATATCCACACGAAAAATTTAAATTGAATTTCTCTAACCCAATCTGATAAACAACTGCAGGGTGAATCATGAAGCCACCCTCTTGAGAGAAGTTCGGCAGTGGATATTGTTGCCGATCAAGCCATGCCCATGCGTGCCCTATGTTCAATTGCAACAACAAGCCATTTTTTTTCCCAGCAAGTTTTTCCGAAACACTCAAGAAAAGCGGCATCACTTTCCATTGTTGGTAGCTATCTGCACCAATGCCTACACCCACATTCAAACTTCTCGTCAACTGCACACCATTGATCAGGTATGCGGACGCGTTGATTTGATTGCCCACGCTGCAGTCGGTGCACCCAACTTGCAGGCCGCTCATCACCGTGCCTGTGTAGTGTATTCTAAAATCATCGTTCGCTAAGGTTTGCGCACACACTGGACAGTAAATTGCCCATAAAAAAAACAGAATGACTTGTTTCATTTACTAGGGTTTTGCAAATCCGAGTCTGCTCAATTGCTTAACAGCTTTGGGATCTGAGTAATCAAACTGGTAAATGCCGTCTTTGCCCGTCATGATAGCAATATTGTTGTAGGGAATTACGTCATAGGAGTTGATGCTCTTGTAATGTGCCAGTTGATTATCGCTGATTTTCAGGTGGTCGGTCGCATCGAATATTTTCAGCCCGTCATCGCCATCGCATATAAAGAGTTTCTTGTTGTCGATGCCTAAGCCATGCGGATTCGTCATGGGGTAGATTTTCAAAAGCTGCGGACTGGTGAGGTTGCTGATATCGATTACTTCTAGCTGATTAGTGAAGCCTTGGCATGCAGTGCCAGATCTGAGTGTAACGTAAGCCAGATTTCCTTCCACCACCACAGGGTCGCAACTGCGCACATGGTTGTATTGACTGATTCGATTCGGGTTTTCGGGATCATCCAAACCATATATATACATACCACTTTGCGCACCAAAAAACAATTTGTTCTCGTGTGGGAAAATGGTTTCAATATCCCACGCAATCATGTTACTTGTTTTCGCTACCGGGTCAGCGAAGTTAGAGATATTTAAAGCATGCAGGTTGCCCGCATCCATCAAATACAAATAGTCGTTAGCAATGGTGAAGCGTGCCATGGAGCCACCAATGCCGGTAGTCGCTGGGTTGCCTGGTGTCATCGCAGTGCGCACATCTGCACTTTGCGCGAAGGCCACAATCCCTCCCCGTAGCATAAATCCTCCCCAAGGCATGCAGCACACCTGTTGATCTTTAAGGTCGCGCACCTGTACTTGCTCTACAGGTTTCCAACTGGTGATGATTCCTTTTTGTGGGTCAACGCCAGATCGCATCCGGTCGTAAAATGAAAAAATGCCCTCAATCCGCTTTGTGATTTTGATGTTCGATTTGTCGGAGATATCAAAGGCAATCAAATCGATATAGCTATCGGCATAAAGGATATCACCCTTGATGGCCATGTCATAGTTGCCTGGAATGTTCAAAAAGCTTTTGACAAGTGGCGAGGCTGGGTTGGTATTGTCGACAATATGAATTCCTTTGCCCACTTCATTTACAAAAAGCCAGTTGTCTTTGATGTAAATCTTACCGGCCTCTTTGATTTCCTGTGGCGCAACAGGTGTCACCGAAGCCCTTATTTCAGCTGTAGTAGTGAAAACAGGTTCAAAATAATTGTAGCGCTGTTCTATTTCTACTTTGTCTTCGCAGCTAACGAATAATGCAAATGTTGTAAATCCGATAAAGGTGAGTAAGTGCGTTTTCATAACGAGTAAATTTGTAATATTTGACACTCTTTTTTGCTGTAGCGTTGCCACGGTTTAAAAAATATATTTAAATCGAAATCCTACCTCCCAAATGAGAGGTGTATTGCTGCCACTCTTTAATATAGATCCGAAGGAATAACGCATGCCCGGAACCACCGATAGACGGTAATGCGAGGTAATCTTGTAGCTCACTTCCGTGCCTACCAATCCGCTCCAATTCATTGTTCTGTAAGTAGAAGCCTCACCTGCGGGCTCTGGGTTGCTTGGAATTTTTCCTGTAGGATCCGACAATGTATTGCGTAAAAACAAATCGCTTGCAATTCCTGCATTTAGTTGAACGCCCATTTTTTGATTGACGAGTAGGTAGCCAGCTTGCAAGGGTATTGTTACAAATTCATTAATACTGGTGAGTTCGTAAGAATTAGTAGCTGCGGTGGAAGTAGTATTAACA
>JBJTHA010000148.1:0-4600 GCA_046094265.1 Cytophagales bacterium | reverse complement strand
TGCCACCCTGGTCGCCAATTTCATCGCCATAGTAGATTACGGGTACTCCTGGAATGGTCATCATTAAGGCAATAAGAGATTGCAGTTTGTGGTAGCCCACGGTATCGTTGATTTCAATTTTTCGTTTCCAGCCCGCGCGTTTGGCATCTTCATCAAAGCGGATGGAGCCATCGGCATAGCTGATAAACCTCGCACGGTCCTGGTTGCCGGTAATGTTGCCCATCAAATGATGATCGCCAAACCACGAGATACTCTCCCTGACAGATGAGACCAGCCGTTGGAACGAAACTTCATCGCGGGCAAATGTAGTCACGGCATCATCGTACACATTGAAATCGAACTGGCCATCTAACATACCCGTGCTTACATAGCTGCCTACCAATTCGCGGCTGCCATACGTTTCACCAATTTGGTAAATGGGTCGATTGACTTGTGATTTGATTTTTTTGGTGAGTGTTCGCCAAAAAAGTAAGTCAATGTGTTTGGAGGCATCGTGGCGGAAGCCATCCAGTTCAAAGTTTTTCAACCAATACAAAGCGGTGTCGGTCATAGGGTTCACCACTTCCGGTTTGTGCAAGTCGAGCGTGGGCATAAACGTGTCAAACCAAGTGGTGAGGCGCTGGTCGTCCCAGCGTTCGGTGTTCAATTTGCCATCGGGCAAATACAAAGGGGTAAACCACTCGGGTTTTAGTTTTACCAAAGGATGTTCTTGATGCACATGGTGTGCCACATAATCCAAGATGACATTTATATTTTTGTTGTGCGCTTCTAAAAGCAATTCTTGAAATTCGGCTTGGGTTCCAAATCGCGGGTCAATGGTTTGAAGCGAAACTGGCCAATAACCGTGATAGCCTGAAAAAGTTGTTGCGGGGTCGGGGTACTTGCCAAACGCGCCTTTCGGATTGTGCGAGATGGGCGAAAGCCACAGCGTGTTGATGCCCAGATTGGTGAAGTAGCCGTCTTTTATTTTTTGTGTTACTCCCGCTAGATCGCCACCGTAATAATTTGCTTTGGGATGGATGTTTTTATCGTTTACGGGTTCATCATTTTCCTTTTTGTAGTTGTTGAACCGGTCGATCATCATAAAATACAGTACCTGCGCCTCTTTGTCATGGCGGGTGATTTGTTTCGCATCGCTTACCACCGAGCCTTGTTGCAGCGGAATCAACACATCGTTGGAAATGCCTTCATTGTTGGCAGCCCACACGCGAATAAAACTGCGTTCGTTTTGGTTGGCCTCCGTTGGGATGGTGATGTCGATTTGTTTTTCGCTGAGTTTAACAGAACGATAGTCGAGCAGAAAGTTTTTCCAAAACACCATCACCTCGTTGGCCGGATTTTTCAACGAAAGTTGAATGGTTTTTAATTCGAAGTTTTTTGTAGTGATGATGGGAAGTTTTTCGGGGTCAGCCCGAGGGATGCGGATGATGGAGTTCCAGCCGCCCATGCCATTTTCTACTGAGTCTTTGTTGTTGGGATCGCGGATTTCTTTTCCATCCGCAATAAAAAGGTATTGATAATTACCGGGCGCGACTGACAGGTTGTACACAAAGCCGCTGTCGGTTTTAGTAAACACAGAAGATTGGGCGTTCCACGCGTTGAACTCACCTTTGGTGCGAACGTTTTTGGCACTCCCGCGAAATGTTAATGTGACGTTCTTTTTATTGCCTTTGCGCACGGGAATGGCGTAGGCCTGCCCTTGGTGCCAAAGTTTGATGCACGAAATTTTGGTGGCCAACTCGCCTTCAAGTGTCAATACGTTTTTGTCGACCTTCTTTTTTAATTCTACGGGCGCACTCACCGAATCAATTTTAGAAATGTCAATAACATAATCTTCCGGGTTGATCCCGTTGCTATTGTTTTGCAACGTGATGGGGGAGGCGTTGCCAAAGATTAAATTTTGATCGTTGAACACGACAGGTTTATCCATTTTGCAGGCTTGCAAAAGACAGGCGAGGCTAATTGCAACAAGCGGAAATTTCATGTTGAGGTTCTTACTTTTTTAGTTCACACGTAGTTCTCCGTACTTTCCCTGACTGATATTTATCTTCTCTTCCTCGAAAGAGGCGGGAGTTCTGTACTTCTGGAAATTTTCAATAAATGTAATGGGTTTACCACTTCATTGAAATCTTTTCAGTTCCATACGCCAACCCGACATACGGCAATGACGCTATTTTAGCGCCTTCGGGCATGGTGTTGATGGGGTCATAGTTGCTGATGGGGTTCACGAATCGGTAGTCTTTCCTTTCCACAGTCGATGGTTTTCCATTCACCGAAACGGTATGCAAATCGAAGCCATGAAAAAACACATTCACTTGGGTAAACGCAGAAGTAAATGAGCCCACTGCCGGCTCAATGATTAACTCGTTTTGATGGGGTGTGTAACTGATTTTGCGCGTAACATATTCACCCTTCTCGTGGTTGAATGTTTCGCCATCATCTTCATACAACGTAAAGTCGTTGTACTCTTGGCCTTTGTACAGATGCACTTCTAGCGTGGTGCCCAAGTCGTTCACATTTTTCCCTGCACGCTCGGCCATGGTAATGATGGAAGAACCTTTTACAAATACTGGCAATCTATCCATTGGGCAGTCCACCGCCATTTCTTGATCGCCCGTGTATGCTTGATCGGTGTACAAGTCATACCAGTTGCCTTGCGGCAAGTATACTTTTGCAAGGTCTTTGGCACTTTCCACGGGCGCAACCATAATGGCAGGACCAAAGAAATACTGGTTTTGGTAGAGGCCATCATAAATTTTGTAGTCGTGCGGATAATCGAATGCCAAGCTACGGTTGATGGGCATTCCGGTTTTGGCCGCATCGTAGAACAGCGAATATAAGTAGGGCATCAGGCGATAGCGCAATTTCATATAGTTACGCGAAATCTCTTCTACTTTTTCGCCATAGCTCCAAGGTTCAGAATCGCGGGAGTTGATCATGGTATGGGTGCGGAAGAAAGGCGAGAAGGCGCCAATGCTCATCCAGCGTGCAAACAACTTCTCATCAGCATTGCCCACAAATCCGCCAATGTCATATCCCGTAAAGGCCAGGCCTGATAGCCCCATGCTGTTCACTAGGCGAACGCCAGCCATCATGTGTGCATCGTAGCTTACGTTGTCACCCGTCCACACAGCTGCATACCGTTGTATGCCGGCAAAGCCTGAGCGTGTAAGGTTGAACGGACGTTTCTTCAACAATGCCTTGGTGCCTTCGTAGGTGCTACGGCTCATTTGCATGCCGTACAGGTTGCGCGCTTCGCGGCTGGTGGTTTTGCGTCCATCAAAATCAAATTCCATCAGGTCGGGCAGCATGTTTCCCCAGGTGGCGATTTCGTTCATGTCGTTCCAAAAACCTTCCACACCCATGTCCACATAGTCTTTGAATTTGCTCGCCCACCATTGCCGTGTTTTCTCTTTCGTAAAATCGGGGAAGTGGCACCAACCGGGCCACACTTGTCCGGTGTAGTTAGTGCCATCCGGATATTTAACGAAAATTTCTTCCTTCACGCCAGAGTCGTACGTTTCGTAGCCGGGTTCTACTTTAATGCCCGGGTCGCACATCACTACTACATGGAAACCCAATGCCTTTAACTTATCGAGTAGTTTTTTCGGCTCGGGAAAATGTTGCTTGTCCCACGTGAAAATTTTATAAGCATCCATGTAGTGGATATCCAGCACAATGGCATCGCCCGGCAAATCGCGTTCGCGCAGGGTTTCTGCAATGCGTTCTACTTTGGTATCGGGGTAGTAACTGTAGCGGCATTGTTGGTAGCCAATACTCCATTTGGGAGGTAGGGGAGTGCGACCTGTTAAATAAGTGTATGACTTAATGATTTCGCGGAGCGAATCGCCTGCGATAAAGTAATATTTCATCTCACCGCTATCGGCAGAAAAACTGGCAAAGCGGTCGTTTGAGGCACCAAAATTGAAAAGTGTGCGAAAGCTGTTGTCAAAATAAATGCCGTATTGCTTTTGGTTGTGGATGCCGATGTAGAAGGGTATAGAACAATACAGAGGGTCGCCATCGGGGCTATAGGCATACGCATCGGTATTCCAGTTGATATAGCCGCGGCCACGTTTATCAAGAGGCCCGGTTTTCTCACCCAAGCCTAAAAAGCGCTCACCCTCTTGCAGTTTTTTGTAGCAGTTTACTTGCTCGCCTATCCAACGCACACCGAGTTCATCATCTTGGTTAATGATGCCGCCACGAAGATCTACAAAATGAATGGCCAAGTTTTTTTTATTGACGATGGTTTTTAATGTGGGAGTAGCTAATTCAAGTGAATCCCCTGTTTCCACTACTTCAAATGAAGCGGGCAAAGGGGCACCAACCACTGCATACGAAAAGTCTTCGGGTTTTTCGCTTTGAAAAGCCCACACTCGCACAATTGAATCTGCATAAAGTGTGAGGCAGAGATTGCCTTGCGTAGCTGAGATGTCAATCCCTTGCGCATGTTTGGAGTAAGAGACAAAAGAACCTAAACTTGAGCTTACCGAATGTGCCATGTGGAAATTAGTTTTTTGGAAAGAAAATTAAAGCAATCCGTTTATCCAAACAGAAGTTGATACAAATAAAAATCAGAAAACGATTGCATGCAAAG
>JBJTHA010000147.1:0-25560 GCA_046094265.1 Cytophagales bacterium | reverse complement strand
CACCAGTGGCTACTAAAATTAACGCGCCAATCAAACACATTAAGGTAGATGTTTCGCCAATGCAACCAGGCATAATGCCCATAAACATGTTGTTGAAGGTGAATACACCCTCATTCCAACCTGCACCAAATGAGTTTAACTGTGAAACTACATTTGTGCCTGCTGCCACAGATTCGGCTGCAATTGAAAGAGGAGTAGCGCCAGAATAGCCGGCCACTGCTTTGGCATCACCAAGGTATGTCCACACGCTTCCGGAAATATCTGTGGGGTAAGCAAAATACAAGAAGGCGCGAGCTGTCAGAGCCACATTGAGCACATTCATACCCGTTCCGCCAAATGCTTCTTTACCGATGATTACCGCAAAGGCAGTTGCCACCGCTACTTGCCACAGCGGAATATCGGGGGGCATTACCAATGGGATCAACATACCCGTCACTAAGAAGCCTTCATTTACAGGATGCCTGCGAATGGTGGCGAAAACAAACTCAATTCCTAAGCCCACACCGTACGATACTACCACAATGGGCATTACCTGCACCAAACCTACCATCACCTTGTCACCCAAAGTGGCGCTCGCCTGACCGATAGCTAAAAAATGTTGATGGCCTACATTGCAAATACCGAACAACAAGCACGGCACCATGGCAATGATAACGGTCATCATCAAACGCTTCAAATCGATGGCATCGCGAATTTGCGCTCCCTTCGCACCATTGGTAGAAGCGGGCGCAAACAAAAAGGTCTCCAGTGCCTCGAAAGAATAATAATGCTTTTCCCACTTGCCACCCTTAGCAAAGTGTGGCTTTATCTTTTCTATTTGGTCGTGTAAAAACTTCATCGGAGTATATCCAGTTAACTATTTTGTACTAATTCAATGCCTTCGCGCACAATCTCTTGCACGTTGTGCTTCGAAACATCCACAAATTCACATAAGGCCAAGTCTTCTTCTATTACTTCGTAGATACCGAGTGCTTCCATCTCATCGATGTCTTGCGCCAAAATACTTTTAATTAAATGGGTTGGCAGTACATCCATAGGGATTACTTGTTCAAAAACACCGCTTTGCACAAAAGCACGAGGCTCGCCATGTGTATTAGTATCCAACACACGCTCTTTACGGGGTGACAAGAATGAGAACAATCCGAGGGCACGTTGAAAGCTAAGTTTGCGAGCCCCTGGAGTTATCCAGCCTACAAACTCTGCATAATCACCCTCGGGTAATACGGTAACGTGCTGATCGAAAAATCCGATGTGGCCGTCTTTGCCGATGGCGGTGCCGGTTAAGGCGTTACCAGAAATCACACGAACATGATCATTATGTAAATTACCCTCAATAAACTTCTTAATGGAAGCGCCCGTATAGGTCTTGTAATATTGAGGGTTCTTTACTTCCGATCCAGTAACTGCCACGAGTTTGCTGGCATCATACACGCCATTCAGGAAAAGTTTGCCGATTTGAATAACACCGGCCGGGCTGATCGTCCAAACTACATCACCTTTGTTGATCGGGTCAATGTGGTGAATCTGAACACCTACGCAACCCGCGGGATGGGGACCAGAAAATTTATTCAATTCCGCACCTTTCACCTGAGAAAAAACAGTTGAAATCTCGCTGGTTGCGTGTGTATTCACGTGTACGGTACTTGGGGTAAGTTTCCGGAGTATATCTACTCCCACTTGGAAAAATTGATCTTGACCTTTGTAGAGAATACTGTAATCGGGGGCGAGTGGGGCTGAATCAAAAGCTGAAATGTGAATGGCTTTGGGTGTCGCGCTTGGATCGGCAACAATTCCAAAAGGGCGCTGCACCAAATTAGTCCAAACGCCCGATGCTAATAGCTGTTCTTTGATTTCTATGGCTGACGCATTGTTGATGTCGGACACAGAATACTTTTTAAAGCCTAGGTGCTCAACTTTTTTATCGGCCAGTATCTTAATCTCCAACAATTTGCGCTTTTCGCCTCTCTTCACCTCTACCACTTCACCACTAACGGGAGCAGTAAACACGATCTGCTCATGCCGCTTGTCGTGAAACAGCGGAGAGCCAGCTTTTACTTGATCGCCCACGTTTACCACCGTCTTTGGCATGTAAATGCCAAAGAAATCCGTGGGTTTGATCACAAATGTTTCAGGTTGGTCTGTTTCCACCACTTTGGCAGAAGCCTTGCCAACCAAATTAATAGAAAAACCTTTTTTGAGACGAATGAATTTGCCCATGGGCAGAGATGCTAAATTTTAAGATGGGCAAAATTAGCAATAAAAACCAACGGACAAAGCGAGATAAAACAAAGAATTTGAGGTGGAAAACAGGAAATTACAAGCGTAGGCAAATGGATTAAATTTTTGGGGGCTGATCTTGAAAAATGTTAAACGTTAGTCGGGGTTGGGTAATTTTCGAAAGACTCATCCTGATCACTTCATCTACTTGTTCTTCAACCGTAATGTTGGTGGTGTCAATTACTAATGCGTCAGCTGCTTTTTTAAGAGGGCTTTCTTTTCGGGTGCTGTCGATTTGGTCGCGCTGTTTTAGGTTTTGGATAATGTCGCCAATGGCCACCATTTCATCTTTTTCTAACAGCTCTTGCTGCCTGCGGTAGGCACGCACTTCTATATCCGCTGTCAGAAAAAGTTTCAGTTCTGCATCAGGAAAAACTACCGTGCCAATATCCCTACCATCCATCACAATTCCTTTTTCTCTCCCCAGTTTGCGCTGCAATGCTACCATGGCCTCGCGCACCTCTTTTACCGTACTCACTTGGCTAACGTTTTCTGACACGCGCATCTTCCTGATGGGTTTTTCAACGTTTACGCCATTCATAAATAATTCGCTAAGTCCCTTGTTATTGACGCGGAATTCCAAATTGATATCAACCAACGTTTTCGTTACATCGCGTGGGTTGGTTGGTGTTACCAAATGATCCAAAAAATAGAGCGTAACGGCACGGTACATGGCACCCGAGTCGATGTAGCGATAGCCAAGTTCCCTGGCCACTTCTTTGGCAGTCGTGCTCTTTCCACAAGCTGAGTAACCATCAATAGCAATAACGATCTTATGCATGGCTAACAGTCTTTTTGCGGACAAGGTAACGGCTTATTCGGGTCTGGCTTTTTGTACTTTGGCTGATAGCCAGTACGGGAGGAGGAACAAGAAAGCAAAATGAAGCACATTATAAACGCACAAAATAATTTAGCTTTATAAGAAATCATTTAGAACACTTTTTGGAATTTTTTGAAACAGTACACTTTTTATAAATTGTAAAATGTTTGGTATAAAACCGTAGTTGCCCAATGATTTTTTATACGCCAAAACAGTCGGCTGTTTACTTTCTAGGCGTTTCTGCACCAAGGTGTTTTAGCATTTTTTTCAAAAGGCAAATTGATCCCGAACACTTTTCAAAATTAACATTTTTTGAGATTCTAGGCGGGATACACCTGCTTAAACTTTCTTGGCAAACTAAAGCCCGTTTTTTCTTCCGTATCGTTTATCGTGCGTGGCAATCCGTTCATTACCATTAAAACACATTCAGAATTCTTTTTGCCAGTAACATGGCTGACCGTTGACTGATCTCAACCCAACGCGGTAAGCGGTTAACTGCGGGCTTGCTGGCGCATGTAATTTTGTTTAGCTTAGGAAATTGAAAAAACAATCATGGAAACAAATCAAGAAGGAAGTGCCGAAAAATTCTTTAAAGAATTTGGCAAAAAATTAGATCAGTTTTTTGTGGAAGCGAAAGATGCAGGTACACGCGTGGAGTCGGATTTTAAACGGAAGTTTGAAGAATTGAAAACCGCTGGTGAAAAACTAAAAGCAGAAGTTGAAAACAAAGAAAGGTGGAAGGAAGTAGAAACCAGTTTGAAAAAAGCAGGCGAAGAATTTGAAAGAGCAATGAAAGCTGCTTTTGCTAAAAGGAATTCGCAACCCTAAAAACAACCGCCCACCCGAGGACCAGTCGGATTGGGCGGATTGTCTACCTTAAACAAACTATTTAAACCTTGATAACCGTTTCAACACTTTCGGGTGGCAATACCTTGCAAACCTACAACCATCTAGTTTGCGCCATCGCCTAGCGCAAAGGCAACTGTGTAAGAACCAATTTTTGTGCCGTGGGCAAAGCCCATCTCAATATCCGCTCGGTAGTGAATGGCACCATACAATCGCGAAAGCGATGCTTCTTTTGCTTGATCGTTAAATTCCTGAGTGTTGGCAGGGAACAAATATGAGAGCACAGCGGCAGCAGCAGCTGAAAACGTTGAGTGCCCCGATGTGTATGCCGGAAAATTAGGCAACCCTGTTTTTACCTTGATGCTCGGATCCAATTGGGAAGGTCGCGGGTTGAAGTAGAAGTACTTTGTTTCCCAACAGCCAACGGCAGCATCGTGCAAGGCCATATTGAGAAGTGCGAAAGCACGTGACATCCTCACTTCACTCCATTTGGCATTTGAAATAAGTTCCTCCGCAATGTCGTTCCAGTGGCCGGGTGGCGCGTAGGTTCCCGCACCGTCTGCCCACTTGTGCACAATGGCAATCAAATCGCGCGAAGAATTATTCGCGTAGCTTTTCACTTCTTGCAATTGCCTTTGCATTTCGTCTGATGAAGTAGAAGGTGGTGGAGCTGGCCGTTCTGCAATAATTTGTGAGGGGGTCAAATTCCAAGCTAGTACTTTACCAAAATTAGGTAGCATGGGGGGCCTGGGTGGAGATTCTTGAGAAATCCAAGGTATTTCTCCTTTGGCTATTGCACCATCGGTCAGCGCTTGCCATTGTGCTGCATTACCAATGGCCGCGCCCATCCCATCCGTTCTAAATCTTCCCCTTACGGGTATATTCATCGACAGCGTGGTGGTTGACGCACCTGACGTGCCCGGTACAGCAAACGTGCCCGTGCTGTTGGCAGTAAAAATGGTTGCCACCGCCTTGCCAAGTGCAAGCCCCGCAGAGATATCACTATCGGTTGCCTTGCCCGCCCACAGCGCAGCATTGCGTTGGTCTGCGGCCATCAACGTAATTTCCTCCACCGCGGTCGGAAATAAAACTTTAAGCATTTCAGCAGTAACCCCCGATAACACAGCATCCTCTGATGGGTAGGACGGCAAGTCAGAAGTAGTGACAAACGCCTTCACCGATGGGTCAACGGCATAGGGTGCCGGGCGATTGAATTGATATTTGTAAAACCAAGTTGCTTTTAAAGCATCGTATTGTGCTACTGAAACATAGGCGTATGCTCTTGCCGCATATGGCGGATTGGCAAACGGAAATTGTGGATCTGCAAAAGGGTTTTCAGCATCAGGAAAAACATAGCTGCCATCGCTACGGGGGGCGGGCGGCAAATTGTACTGAGCAACTAATTTGCGCATCATTTGATTCCAGCGCAGCACGCCACCCACGCCCCAATAGACTATGGATTTTCTCTGCGCATCTGACAAGTTTCCTTGTGCCTTTTTTATAACATCCAACTCAGCCAAGTACGCTGCACTAGTGGTAGCTGCTGGCGTGGGAATCGGCATTTGTGTTGCGTAGTTGGTAAGCAAAATCGGACGCCAAGTGCCTGCGTTGGCATCTTGGTTCACGGGTTGTAAGGGGCTTAATTTCTCCCCGCTATCAATGTCTTTGCAGGCGAATGGCAATGCGATTAACGCTGCAATTATTATGGTTTTATTCGTTTTCATTTACAGTAGAGGCAGGTTTGGTGAAATGTATGGTGTATAAAAGGCCGCCCATTACAGAAAGCGATTGACCAACATTGCGGCCATCAATCACATAAGAAGTGGAGAAGCGGAACGCCAAGTATTTGGGAGCGGGTAGGTAATACATCACCAACAAACCAATGGTACTTGCATTCATGCGGTTAGATACAAATGGCATATCCTGCCTGCGGATGTCGCCACCACCCAGTGTATTTTGCTGATAGAAGTTAAGTTCAGTCTGCAGCCCTTGCTTGATCAATCCAATGTTTACATTGTAGCTGAATTGATCAAACATGCGCACCTGGTTGGTATAGTAGGCAGCACCATCCGTAAAGTAATGATTTCGATCGAGGGCCACGTTTCCGCGATACGTGTAGGCTGGCGAAAAATTCACATACCACCCTTGCTTCAATCTGAAGTTGATGATTCCGCGGGCCGAAAGATTGGTACTGCCCAGCCCGATTGACATCGGCAACAAATCAATTGTGTAGTTCGACAAGGGTGTGGAAATCGTAGCAACCCCAAAAACAGAAAGCCTGTTTTCTCCGATTTGCTTCCGAACCAATCTGTATTTGCCGCCAACGGTTAGATCTTGCACACCCTGCAAGCCGGTAAGTGTACCCTTGTTCGATTGATTCGAAATGTAGGGAGCCATAGCAATCACATTCAATTTATCAGTAATGCCATAATTACCCACATACATGATGTTGTGAGACGAAAAAGTGCCAATGTTTTGATTGTCTCTCTTCAGCGTTCCTTCCCAATATTTATCCCATTGGCTATAGGTGTATAAAAATCCAGTACAAAAATATTTTTTGGGCATCATCAGGCCATCATCAAGCGTTTGCCCTTTGGCAAACACTGAACACAGCATGACAGCCAACAACAATAATGGCTTCATTTGTTTTTGCATTTGAAAACGTGTTTGCCTGCTCGACATTTACATCGGCATGATCAAACATTCAGTTTAGTCATTAAAAAATTATCATAAAGACCTCACGCTGGAAACAGGTGAATGTCTTGGGATGGCGCATGCCGCCATTGGAATTAAGATAAAAATTCGGGCGGTTGCTGAGGCGAGTTGAGGGTTACCGACACATAAGAATCGCTCTGTGAAATATGCTTTACCAAGTCAACTTCAAAGCCACAATGTAGGCCTGTCAATTCAATACTTATAGAAAAAAAATCTTTGCTCACCAGTTGTATTGTCTTGGTTCCCTGCTTTTGGCTAACCGGTTTATCCGTAAACGACTTTACATAATCAGCCAACGCCTGATTGATTTTCTTTGACTCGCGATCCTTTACACATACTATATATAACGTATCATGCAAGTGCTTTTGCTTAACCAATTGGTAAACTTCCCCTTGGTATTCAAATTCGCCTTCTACGGGTGAATACTCATTTGCATCTACGGCATACGGAATAGCCAGTGGGATTTTAAAGGTGAGCTCTGTTCCAATCGATTCACGATCGATGGCGTTGCGGAAACGCTCTGACGTTTGCACGCGAAGGCCGAGCAAAACGCCATAGTATCCTACCACATTCAATAAGAAGAGAATTAATAAAAATAAGGTTAGCCTTCTTTTCACGTTGGCCAAATGTAATGCTTGCAATTACAAATTCAAAACGATTACCTGACTACAATCGCCTTTTTTTATAACGTGCCCATTTTGATAACTTCGCGGCTCAATCGAATCACTTCAATTAAAGTTGAACTAAATAAAGTATTATGTCCACTGGATTCTTCCATTTACCCATTCCCAAAAACGAACCTGTTTTATCGTATGCTCCTGGCTCAAAAGAACGCGCTGCCCTACAGAAGGCATTGGCAGATGCCAGAGCGGAAGTAGTGGATATACCGATGTATATTGGTGCGAGTGAAGTGCGGACGGGCAACAAAAAGAAGTTGAGCCCTCCACATGACCACCAGCACGTGCTGGCATACTTTCATGAGGGCGACAAGCAACATGTAGCCCAGGCCATTGACGCTGCCATGGCAGCAAAAGAGTTGTGGGCCAACTTATCGTGGGAGAATCGCGCCAGCATATTTTTGAAAGCCGCAGACTTACTGGCAGGCCCTTATCGTTACAAAATCAATGCAGCCACTATGTTGGGCCAATCTAAAAATGCGTTTCAAGCAGAGATTGATTCAGCTTGCGAACTGATTGACTTTTTGCGCTTCAACGTGCACTTTATGGGCGAAATTTATCGCGACCAACCAGAATCATCTGCTGGTGTTTGGAACCGTTTAGAATATCGACCGCTGGAAGGATTCGTGTTCGCGCTTACACCTTTCAATTTCACCGCCATAGCAGGAAACTTACCATCAAGCGCGGCATTGATGGGTAACACCGTGGTGTGGAAACCAGCGAATACACAGATTTATGCAGCTAACGTTATCATGCAGGTTTTTAAAGAAGCGGGGTTACCCGATGGCGTGATCAACTTGATCTATGCCAGTGGACCCAATACAGGTGATGTGATTTTTGCGCACAAGGATTTTGGGGGCATTCACTTTACTGGCAGCACAGGCGTGTTCCAAAACATTTGGAAAACAATTGGCGAAAATATTCATTGCTACAAGTCGTACCCGCGGATAGTCGGAGAAACCGGTGGCAAAGATTTTATTGTAGTGCACAAGAGTGCAGACGCAAAGCAAGTATCTACCGCTATTTCAAGGGGCGCTTTTGAGTATCAAGGACAAAAATGCTCGGCTGCCTCACGCTGCTATATCCCGTCTAACTTGTGGGCCGATGTAAAGAAGTACTTATTAGAGGACTTAGCATCGATGAAAATGGGTGGTACCGAAGATTTTGGCAATTTCATTAATGCGGTGATTGACGAGCGTGCTTTCCACTCTATTACAGGATACATTGAAAAAGCAAGACAAAACCCAATGAACGAAATTATTGCGGGCGGCAAGTATGACAAGTCAACAGGATATTTTATCGAACCGACAGTAGTTGTTACAAAAGACGCATCATCGGTTACGATGTGCGAAGAGATCTTTGGCCCGGTGGTAACGATTTATGTTTACCACGAAGAGAATTTCGAGCAGACCCTTGAACTGGTGGATCAAACCTCGCCTTATGCGTTGACTGGCTCCATCATTTCGCGCGATCGATACGCCATTGAAATGGCGACCAAGAAACTCGTCAATTCTGCTGGGAATTTCTACATCAACGATAAGCCAACAGGAGCAGTGGTGGGCCAACAGCCATTTGGAGGCGCGAGGGGCTCAGGCACCAACGACAAAGCGGGGGCAAAAGTGAATCTGCTGCGTTGGGTTTCCATGCGTACCATCAAAGAAACGTTTGTGACGCCCACTGAATATAGATATCCGTTTTTGGAAAATGAATAATTGAACACTTCTAGTAGTTCGTTCAAGAAAATTATGAATGGGGGGAAATTCTCGGGTTCTTTTGTGTTTGTGTGATGAACCTGCTCTGGCAGAGAACGGAATATCGTTCGGGCTAAAATAGAGACAACACGTTTTCAGTAAACATAAGTTTTTTGGTTGGAAGTATTTATGAGATGTTTAAAACGATTGCGCTTCGTTATTGTTTATTTATCTTCACGCAACAAAAATATTGGCTATGGCAAACCGCGAACAATGGGCATCTAAATTTGGATTTGTAATGGCCGCTGCCGGTTCAGCTGTAGGGCTCGGCAACATTTGGCGGTTTCCCTACCTAACTGGCGAAAATGGTGGTGGTGCCTTTGTACTGGTGTACATTTTTTGTGTGGTGCTAGTGGCAACACCAATGCTGATCAATGAGATTGCAATTGGCAGGTTGACGGGCAAAAATCCGGTGGGTGCCATGCAGAAACTAGCTGGCACCAGTGGGTTCAGCAAAATGTGGATTGGGCTGGTGGGCATACTCCCGTTAATTGTCACTTTTGTAGTGCTCAGTTATTATAGCACCATTGCGGGGTGGACGGTAGGCTACATTTTCACTTCTTTGTTTTCCATTAGCATGCCGTTTACTGAGTTCATTGCCACTCCGCAGTACGTTGTTCCCCTAGGGGCATTTGTAATTTTGGTAACAGCCTTTATTGTGTTGGGAGGTGTAGCCAGTGGCATTGAGAAAGCAACGAAAATTTTGATGCCCCTGCTTTTTGTGTTGCTGGTTATCGTGATCGTTAGAAGCGTAACACTGCCTGGTGCGGGCAAAGGTGTAGAATACTACTTGGTACCCGACTTTTCTAAAATCAATGGCCATGTGGTGTTGGCGGCTTTGACACAAGCCTTCTTTTCGCTGGGTGTAGGTTGGGGTATGATGATCACCTATGGATCGTATTTGCCGAAAGACCAGAACATTGTTTCGTCTAGTTTGTGGGTAGGCACTATGGACACCTCGGTGGCGTTGCTGGCAGGGTTCATGGTTTTTCCCGCGGTTTTTGCTTTCAATCAATCACCTGCTGAAGGACCTACACTCGTGTTTAATGTACTCGCCAATATTTTTCAGCAGATGCCGCTGGGCAATATTGCAGGCGCGCTGTTTTTTTTGCTGTTGTTTTTTGCCGCCATCACCTCTACCATCTCTATGTTAGAGGCGCCATCGGCTTATTACATGGACCAAAAAAAATGGAGTCGTAAAAAAGCCGCTTGGACAGTAGCAATCGCAGCATTTTTGTTGGGGATTCCATCTTCGCTTTCAACGGGCGCAATAGAAGGTTTGACGGTGGCACAAGTGAACTTTTTAGGGGTGATCAAAACCGGTGTGATGGATATTTTTGATTATGGCTTTGGTAGTTTGATGATGATGCTGGTGGTACTGTCCACCTGCATTTTCACAGGATGGTTTATGAAAACCGAAGACCTAGCAACAGAAATTGAACATGGCTTTCCATTTTTCAAAACCGGCAACATTGTAGGCATTACTCCCTACAAGATTTGGTTGTTTATGATCCGCTTTGTTTGCCCTGTAATCATTGGGCTGGTGATCTTGAATATGTTTGGTGTGTTTGGGGCTTAAAAAAATTGCGCGGTTTAAGATTAAACTAACACCCTGCGACACTCCACCCCATTTTTCTTTCCCCCAAAAAATGTATCTTTACAGTTCTAATACAAAATTATTTATGGAGACAATATTTTTGATTGGCATGCCAAGTGGTTGGGAGTGGTTCATCATCGGGCTTTTTGTGCTGGTATTCTTTGGCGCCAGAAAAATACCCGAATTTGCAAAAGGGCTGGGCAGGGGAATACGAGAGTTTAAAGATGCCGTGAAGGATGTGAAGAAAGAAGTGGACGATGCCGGCAAAGAATTGCCCAAGATTGACGAAAAATAAGTGTTGAAGTCGTATGCAACCTTTGCGCAAATCCAGCACGACCTCCATTCAAAAAAAATAACCTGTACCACGTTGGTCAAACACTATTTGGCCAACATCGAAAGCAAAAAGCACCTGAACGCATTTTTAAGTGTGTATGCAGATGAGGCGTTGGCACGGGCAGCAGTTATTGACGAAAAAATCAATCGGGGAAATGCAGGTAAGCTTATCGGCCTTGTGGTGGGGTTAAAAGATGTACTGTGCTATGAAAATCATCCGTTGCAAGGCAGTAGTAAAATTTTAAACGGCTTCGTTTCGCAATTTAATGCTACAGCTGTGCAGCGACTGCTCGATGCAGATGCCATTATCATCGGCCGACAAAACTGCGATGAATTTGCCATGGGATCGTCCAACGAAAACTCTGCATTTGGACCAACACTCAACGACATTAATACTACGCGTGTGCCGGGCGGCTCTTCGGGTGGTTCAGCTGTGGCCGTAATGGCCGATATGTGCCAAGTATCGCTCGCGTCTGACACGGGCGGTTCGGTACGGCAGCCGGCAGCCTTCTGTGGCGTTGTAGGTCTAAAGCCCACCTACTCGCGCATCTCGCGGCATGGGTTAATTGCCTACGGATCTTCGTTTGATTGTATCGGGATTTTTTCAAAGACTGTTGAAGATGCTGCGCTGGTGCTGGAAGTGATTGCTGGCGCAGATGAATATGACAGCACCGTCAGTCGCACGGAAGTACCTGAGTATTCAAAACAATTATCTAAGGCCAGCAAAAAAAAATACCGCATCGCTTACATGCGCGACACGTTGCAATTGCCCGCGTTGCAACCCGAAATAAAAACTGCCATTGAGCAATCGCTCGACATACTGAAAGTAGATGGTCACTCAGTGGAGGGCATTGAATTTCCGCTGAATGAATACGTGTTGCCCACGTATTACATTTTAGCTACGGCCGAGGCGAGTTCAAACCTGTCGCGCTACGATGGTGTACGTTATGGTTACCGCAGCCCCAACGCAATCGATTTGGAATCGATGTATAAAAAAACGCGAGCCGAGGGCTTTGGAAGAGAAGTGCAGCGAAGGATTTTGCTGGGCACTTACGTGTTGAGTGCAAGCTACTACGATGCCTACTACAACCAAGCCCAAAAAGTGCGCAGACTCATCCGCGAAAAGCTAAAAGAGTTGCTGAAAGACTATGATTTCATCGTCACGCCTACCACGCCTACCACTGCATTTAAGTTGGGCGAACATTCCACCAACCCGATAGAGATGTACTTGGCAGACTTATTTTCCGTTCAAGCAAATGTGGCGGGGCTGCCAGCCATTTCACTGCCGGTAGGCAAAGATAAATGCGGCCTCCCCATTGGATTGCAAGCGATGGCCGATGATTTTGAGGAAACAAAACTGTTTCATTTTTCAAAACAATTGATGAACTTGGCGTGATAATTGATTTTTTGAACTTCGTTTTTGGGCGAAACCGCCCATTTTAGATTGATTTTTTTACATTAATCGTTGGAAAGAAACGTGAAGAAAATCTTATTCAGTTGTATCGTAGTAGTCAGCGGTATGGGGGCGTGTGCGCAGGAAATTATGTTCAACGACACATTGTTGGCGAAGGATTTAGTGATGCCGTTGGACACTGTTGCAAATTTTGAACTACCGAGTGATGTAGAGTTCATCCCGGCTGATGCTACCCCTGAATTAGTTGCTGATCGGTTGAGTTGCCTGCAAAAGAAGATCGAACTCACTTATAATAATCGCGTACACGGCTTCATCGATTACTTCACCATACGGGATCGTAAGTACACACGTATGGTGCAACGCAGAAAAGACTTATACTTTCCCATCTTCGAAAGAAAGTTAAAAGAGTATGGTTTGCCCGATGAGTTGAAATATCTGTCCATCATTGAATCGGGTTTAAATCCACGCGCTACTTCACGCGCACGGGCGGTGGGTCTCTGGCAATTTATGTCTGGCACTGGGCATTACTTAGGGCTTCGCAGTGATTGGTACATAGACGAGCGCATGGATCCAGAAAAAGCAACCGATGCTGCTTGCCGTTACTTGCAAATGTTGTATTCCATGTTCAACGATTGGCACTTGGCATTGGCGGCCTACAACTCAGGGCCGGGCACTGTACGATTTGCCATCCGCAAATCCGGTTATAAAAAGACTTTTTGGGAAGTATTCAATCACCTGCCGCGCGAAACCCGTTCGTATGTACCGCAATTCATTGCCATCATTTACACCATGAACTATGCCCCTGAACATAACCTAGTGGAAATGGCGCGTGAACAAGTACCTCCGCATGATACAATTCAGGTGCGCCAGTTTTTAAACTTTAAGACCTTTGCTTCTTTAACGGGCACTTGCGTGGAAGATCTTCAGTTGCTGAATCCACACATACTTCGCAGTGCCGTTCCCGACAATGGCCAAATGCATTCGCTGCGCGTGCCTTTGTGGTCTAAGGCGGCATTGTCTGGCAATCGCACAACCATCCTCGACTCGGCATCAAAAATTGGCAAACACGAATTAGAGGCACTCGCAAAAAATTCTTATGGCAGTACGTCTGGCCGCGAAGTGCAAATCTACCGAGTGCAATCGGGCGATGTGCTCGGCTCTATTGCAGCGCGTTTTGGTGTGCGTTTAAATGACCTAAAAAAATGGAATGCAATCCATGGCAACCCCATCCGAGTGGGGCAGCGCTTAAATATATGGACTTACAAGCCGGGTGCTTTGGCATCGCGTTTAACACCAACCATGTTTATCCCTCACAACTCAAAAACTTATACCGTGCAACCAGGCGATACTTTGTGGGATATTTCGAAAAGAATACCAGGTATTTCCGTTGAGAAAATCAAAAGCCTCAATAACCTGAAAAATAGTAAGCTTCGACCGGGGCAAAGGTTGATCATTGGCTAGACGACCTGACTGATAGTTTCAATTTTCCTTCACTCCTAACAAATTTGTCTGGTTTCACAGCATTTATATGCCCCTTTCCCGAGGGGTAGGTAAGAACTAGCCAAATAGTTGTATAATCACCAATTACTAGCCATATTTGCAACCCTTTCGTAATAAAAAGTGGGATTTTGAGCAAAACTTGAAACATTAGTGATCTATGAAACGCACGTACCAGCCTTCCAAAAGAAAAAGAAAGAATAAGCACGGCTTCCGCGAACGCATGGCTACCGCCAACGGCCGCAGGGTATTGGCCAACCGCAGAAAAAACGGTAGAAAGAGATTGACCGTTTCTGACGAAGGCACTGCAAAGTCGCGCGCGAAGAAGTAATATTGCTCGCCCCGAGAGCAACTGGGCAACAAACCCGACCGCAAATCTGGGCAGAGAGGTATGAAATCCACCTTTAAAAAAGAGAAACGGCTTTCTAGCAAAAAACAAATTGAGGAACTCTTCGCTAAGGGTTTCTATTTTTATTTGTTCCCGTTTAAGGTCGTTTATCTCCCTGCAAAAACAACTGTCACTCAGGTTTTGATATCCGTTTCGGCCCGCAGCTTCAAAAAGGCGGTAGACCGAAACCTGATTAAAAGGCGCATCCGCGAAAGCTATCGCCTGCAAAAGCACGAATTAGGCCATGAAAAAAAATGGCTGATTGCGTACATTTATACTTCAAAAGAAATTTTGGAATCAAAAATAATCCACCAAAAAATGCTGTTGACATTGGAAAAACTTAAGTCGTTGTGAGCAAAAAACATAAATTATACTTGATACTGGTGGTAGCCTGTGGAGTGTTCGCATTTACACCCCCGGCTGAGAAGTATTTCGACATCGCCAAGAACCTCGACATTTTTGCTTCGCTGTTTAAAGAAGTAAACACCTATTATGTTGACGAAGTAAACCCTAAAAAATTGATCGAGACGGGCATCAACGGAATGCTAGAACAATTAGATCCCTACACAGACTACATACCTGAAGAGAACCGCGAGATATTTGCCATCCAAACCTCTGGAAAATACGCAGGCGTGGGCGCGCTCATCGGCATTGTCAATAACAAAACGGTTATCACCATTCCGTACAAAGGGTTTCCGGCTTATCGTGCCGGGTTACGTGTGGGCGATGAGTTTGTTGAGATAGACGGTAAAAATGTTGAAGGGAAATCTACACCCGAAGTAAGTACCTTGCTAAAAGGCAACCCGGGTACCGAAGTTTCGCTTGTGTTAAGGCGCGCCAACCTCAAAGAACTAATACGCGTAAAGCTAAAGCGTGAGCAAATCAAAATCAGCAACATTACCTACAGCACATTACTTGACGGAACCATTGCATACATTAAACTAGATGAGTTCACCCCGGGTGCAGCAAAAGAAGTGGAAGATGCATTGGAACAGTTGAAGTTACTGGGCGCCAAAAAATTAATTTTAGATTTGCGCGCCAACTTGGGCGGTTCGTTGTTTGAGGCCATCAACATCGCCAATTTATTTTTGCCGAAAGGCAAAGAGGTGGTATCAACAAAAGGTAAATCACCTGATTGGAATAAAATCTACAATACGCTGAATGCGCCCCGCGATTTGGAAATGCCCGTTGCTGTACTCACCAGTGGCAGTACAGCTTCAGCTTCTGAAATCGTGGCCGGCTCGTTGCAAGACTACGACCGTGCCGTGTTGGTAGGTAAAAAAACATTTGGCAAAGGATTGGTACAAACCACCCGACAACTTTCTTACAACACTCAGCTGAAAGTGACAACCGCCAAATACTATATACCAAGCGGTAGGTGCATCCAGGCGTTGGATTACACCCATCGCAAAAGTAACGGAACGGTGGAGCGCATTGCAGATTCGCTGAAGCGAGAATTTCTTACCAAGGGTGGTCGTAAAGTTTTTGATGGCGGTGGGTTAGACCCAGACATTGGCATTCAAGATGACGAATTTGCAACAGCCACCGTAGAACTTGCCAATTCTGGTTTGTTGTTTGAATATGCGACACTTTTTTGCGCAGAAAATCCAAATACTGCCCCAAAAGATTTTCGTTTGTCAGATGTTGAGTACAATAAGTTTGTGGCATGGATAAAAGAAAAGCGGTTTACTTACACATCCGATTTGGAAAAGCGTACCCAAGAACTGGTGGCCTCGGCAAAAAATGAGCGATACTATGACGATCTCAAGCAATCGCTCAACGACCTACAGAACAAAATTGGGCAATACCGCAATAGCGATTTAATGCGCCTTAAGTCAGAGATTGCTCCCTTGTTGGAAGAAGAAATTGGCTTCCATTTGCAATTGGCCGAAGGGCAGTCATTGGTCTCACTCAACCGCGACAAAGAAGTGCTGGCGGCAAAAAAAATACTGACTGACGAAGCGGCCTACAAAAAATTGCTCACGCCACAATAATGGCACTCATCCTTTCGATTGAAACTTCTACTACTTTTTGTTCGGTGGCATTGCACCAAGGTGGCCTGTTGGTTGCAAAAAGAGAATCACTGACAGCACAATCTACGGCATCGCAATTGGCAGTGCTCATCAATGAAATGATGAAATCAACTACGTGTAGCCCTCGCGATTTACATGCCGTAGCCGTATCGGCCGGGCCAGGTTCGTACACCGGCTTGCGGATTGGCGTGGCCACTGCCAAGGGCATTTGTTACGCGTTATCTATACCCTTGATTTCCATCAACACGCTGGAGTTGTTAGTGCGGCAATTTTTAGCTTCACAAACTATCGCCCAAACAGCACTTTGTTGCCCAATGCTAGATGCCCGCAGAATGGAAGTGTATTGCTTGTTGGCAAACCGACAAAAAGAGGTTGTAGAGAAAACACAAGCCAAAGTGATTGATGCCGACAGCTTTGCCAATCGGTTGGCCACACAAGAAATTTATTTCTTTGGTGATGGTGCCGCCAAATGCAAAGATGCCATTCAACACCCCAACGCCCATTTTAGAGATGGCTTACATCCATTTGCTGAACACATGGGCGCATGGGCTTTTGAAAAGTTTCAGGCAAAGGAAATTGAAGATACTGCGCTGTTTGAGCCATTCTACTTAAAAGATTTTATGATTCGCAAACCAATTGTTGTTAATTGATGTTCACCACTCAAGTATGTCAAACCCATCATCAAATGATTCACCAATAGTCAACCGCGTAGCGAGCAGCTCACTTGTTACATTTAATTTGGAGGATTATTACACACCGGGTGAGCGCGCCTTACTCGACATCAAACCGTGGCTTTTTCAAGAATTAGTATTAAAAGAAAAGGACTTTAGAGAGTTTGTCAAGCAACACAATTGGCAACAGTACGATGGAAAATTTTTGGCCATCTACTGTTCAGCTGATGCCATCATCCCGACCTGGGCTTTCATGCTCACTTGCCTCCACGCACAACCATTTGCCAGGCAGGTGGTGGTAGGCAATGCCGAAGATTTGGAAACGCAGTTATTCCGCCAAGCTTTGCAGCAAGTAGATTGGCAACAGTTTAAAGATGCTAAGGTGGTGATTAAAGGTTGTAGCAACGTAACAGTGCCGACTTCAATTTATGCAGACGCCACTGCGCGGTTGAGACCCGTAGCCGCAAGCATTATGTTTGGTGAACCTTGTAGTACAGTGACTTTGTTCAAAAGGAAATAATCTGTTTCTTGAACCCTGGTAATCGGATGAATTCTGAGTGAGGCATTCCGCGAGTAGGAAAGAATCTCATCAAGATATAGAAAAAACTATTGGAGACTTTCAGCATTTGGATTTACGTTCTGGTGTGTCTAGGTGCCGCTTTCGCGGGATTCATTGATGCTGTGGTGGGGGGCGGTGGATTGGTGCAAGTGCCGATGCTGTTTATTCTCTTTCCGGAACTCTCGCATGTGCAGGTGATTGCCACCAACCGGTTTGCTTCCATTGCAGGAACAACCGTGGCCGCCATTCAATACATTCGGCATGTGGGTGTTGATACAGCCTTGATTTTATTTGCCGGAGTTAGTGCTGCCCTGAGTTCGTTTGGTGGCACGTTTGTCATGGCCTTGGTGAAGCCAGAGGTTTTTAAGCCAATGCTGCTATGCATCATTGTAGTGCTGGCGATCTACACATTTGTTAAGAAAGATTTGGGCATTGAACATGCACCCAGTTACAATGGAAAAAAATTGTGGGTGATGAATGCTTTGATTGGCGCGGTGTTAGGATTTTACAATGGCTTCATTGGACCCGGCACAGGTACGCTGTTGGTATTTGCGTTCGTCACCGTACTTCAAGTAGGTTTTCTACAAGGCTCGGCCAGTGCCAAAATTGTAAATGCCATGGCGGATTTCGCTTCGCTCATTGGTTTTTTCATTTCTGGCTCTATCGTTTACAAAATTGCCGTACCGATGATGGTGAGCAATATGGCGGGTGGTTACATCGGTAGTAAGGCTGCCATTCTGAAAGGCAACAAGTTTGTGCGGTATGTTTTCCTTTTTGTGCTAACACTGCTGATTTCAAGATTGGGTTGGGATGTTGTAAGGGCGTTTTTAGTAAATTCGTAAAAGCAACGTGTATCAATTGATTTGAATGATTCGCTGCATAGCAATAATTTTTTGTATGGCTACCGCCACAACACGAGCGCAAGTTATCTGGCCACTTTATTCTGATGGAATTCCCAATTCCAAGCCAACCAGCGAAAAAGAAACTGTGGAGGTTAGAAATGGAATCACGCTGATTGGGAAAATCTCCACACCCACGCTTACATTATATCTACCGGCCAAACCAAATGGCACGGTCGTTATCATTTGTCCGGGTGGTGGTTATTGGATAAACGCCTCGGTGCACGAAGGTTCGGATGTAGCAAAGAAATTGAATGAATGGGACATTACCGCTTTTGTGCTCAAATATCGAGTACCCAACGATGCCACGATGGCGAACAAAGAAATCGGCCCGTTGCAAGATGCCCAACAAGCCATCAAGGTCGTACGGGAAAGGTCGAAAGAATTGGGCATTGACCCCACTCGTGTCGGCATGATGGGGTTTTCGGCAGGCGGCCATTTAGCATCTACCGCGGGCACTCATTTCACTAATGCAGTTATCGACAACCCAGAAAAAACAAGCTTACGCCCTGATTTTTTAATCTTGATTTATCCTGTCATCAGTTTTCAAGACTCAGTGGGACATATCGGTTCGCGTGATCAGTTGATTGGCAAAAATCCATCGCAACAAAAAATAAATGAGTATTCAAGTGAACTTCATGTAATACGCAAACGCCACCTAGCTTTCTCGTTCATGCCAGTGACGATGATGGAGTATTGCCTGAAAACAGTATTTTATTTTACCAACAACTCATTAAAAACAAAGTGCCAGCCGAGTTGCATTTGTACCAAACAGGCGGTCATGGTTTTGGGATGAATAACCCCACAACCAAAGATGAATGGATGGAACGTTTAAAGAACTGGCTCCAGGCCATGCAGTTGGCAGCCGACTGAATCGTTTTGTTGGAGAAAAAACTACAAACACACAGATTTATTGGTTTACCTTTCCTAACTTTCTCCAAATAAAGGCGAAATTTATAGTTGACATGAAAATTCTATTGGCAGCCATTGCCACATCTGTTTGTGCTCTTTCATGCACGCTTAATAGTGCAGAATACAACTTAAAAAGCGCCAATTCAAATCCTTCAGTGGCCATTCCGCTAATTACCGGTAGCATGGGTCTGGTTGATGCTTTTAATGAAAAAGACTTGATCTACCTCAAAACGTATCAAGATGGATTGCTTTACCTTAATTATGATCAACAGTTCATCTCGCAAGACGTAAGAAATTTGGTAGACTTGCCACCTTTGTCTACTAGCCGTTCCTTTCAGGTTCCATCTGGAAATTATCCCCCCATCGAATCAGATATAAATCTCTTGTCTGTCAATTTCCCTATTAACATGGCCAGTTCACCCGAAAAGTTAACCGAGATCAATTTCAAAAGTGGTATCATCGGCTTCGTCATTTCATTTTCACCCCCCAATCCTACCTTCAGCTTTGAACTTGACTTATCGGTACCCGAGTTTATTAATGCGAGCGGCCAAGCACTCAACGTTCGGGTTTCAACAGGCAACACCTACATACCTCTCGCGGGTTACACCTATACTTCAACTACTTCTAATCAGATCAACTTACAGGTAACATTGATTGCTAAAGCACGCACAGTACCTATTACCATAGATAATAATACCAATATCACCATAGGACTCACGCTGACGAATCTTGATTTTCGATACATCAAAGGATTTTTTGGCGACCAAACTACATCTACCCCAAAACAAACGATCGCTATTTCTGCGTTTGGCAACTCATTGCTATCGACAAAAACAACCGTTTCATTCAAACAGCCAACTATCACCTTTACTACTGTTAACGATTATGGTGTTCCTCTGCAGATCAACTTCACCACATTGCAAGGAGAGAAAAAAGGGAGAACGATTGATTTGACCACTTTTCCAGCAAGTCCTATCGATGTGAATTCGCCTGTTGTGCTTGGCACTTGGGCAACTACCACCGTGGCGGTAAGCAACGTAACAGAAGTGGTAAATTTTGCGCCCACATCACTGATGTACCAAGTCTCTGGCAGAATCAATGCCGGACTTACTACAGGCACCAACTTTATGGCTGATACAAGCAAAATGCGTGTGAAGATGCATATGGAGGTACCACTTTATGGAAACGCTACGAATATTGTTTTAGCAGATACAACTGAGATTAATTTGAGCAGTTTGAAAGAAACCCAAATTCAACAAGCCTCTCTTCAAGCCAACATCATCAACCAAATTCCACTCGATGCCAACGTACAAATTTACTTAACAGACAAAAATTATACTGTTTTAGATTCTTTGATTGCCCCCAACCAAAACCCTTTGGTGAAGGGAAGCACTGTAGATCAAAATGGGGAACTGAAAACACCAGGAACGGTCACAAAAAATATTGAAATTGAATCTTCGAAAATTACCAAACTCTTTCAATCCTCAAAATTAATAGTGGTGGCTCAGCTCAACACATCTGGCGGAAATGGCGGATCAACTGATGTGAAGTTTAAGTCTCAATACAAATTGAATTCCTCCTTTGCGTTGTTGGCCAAGCTCAAACTTTCAACTAATTTCTAATGAAGTCGCTTTTATTCGGTGCCACTCTACTTTTTTTTCCTTATGTTTTACTCGCCCAAACTGAAGGGACTTTGGGTATCATGACAAGCCTGCCGCAGCATGTTGATATAAATCCAGCATTCATCCCAACGTTCAAATCTTCTTTCACTTTACCTGGCACTTCGTTTGGTTTGTTTTACTCAAACAACGGATTCACTTACAACGACTTGGTCTCACGCCAACAAAATGGAAGTTCTATAGCCGATTTGGCGAAGCTGCGTGGCACGCTGAAACCTGAAAACTACATTACAACTGCTTTTTCGGTCGATCTGTTCCGCGCATCTTTTCGCATCAACAAAAAGTTGCTGATGAGTCTTGGCGCGCTAGGAAAAACCTATAGCCGACTAATGCTGCCGAAAGATGTGGTGAATCTTTTGGTTGATGGAAATCATTCTACAATAAGTGGCACAGGACTATCAACATACGTATTTAACCCTCAAGCAGAGGCATTGTCGCTTATCGAAATGTATGTGGGGGGAGCCTACCAAATTAATAGCAAGTTAACCATTGGGTTGCGGTTAAAATATTTGAAAGGACTAGCAAACGTGAGCACACAAAATGCAAATTTTAGTTTAACGACTGATAACTCAAATTATTCTATTGCAGCATCGGGCTCGGCAAATATCCGTACCTCAGGAATCTTCAATTTCAGTCAATCAGGTTATCGTTTCAAGTTGGGTGATTATCTCACCAACAACGGAATAGGAGTTGACATTGGGGCAACTTATCAAGTAACCGACAAGTTGACTTTAGCAGCAAGCCTACTGGATATTGGGCAAATTACGTGGTCTAATAACCTTTATGGATATTCTTTGGATCCTGCAAAAGCTAATTATACTTTTAGTGGTTTTGATCTAAATAAACTGGTGACCAATGAGCCCAACTACGTTCAATCCATTACTGACTCCATTCAAAACAAATTCAAGTTTATTGAAAAGTCAATTGATCCGTATTCCACCGTTTTGCCAATGCGCGCGTATGTCAGTGCTTCCTATGCACTACGTTATCGTATTAACTTAAGCGGTGTGCTGTTTTCAGAAAACTTTGCTGGGCGCTTTAACCAAGGCATTACGCTTGGCGCGAATAAGCATTTTGGGAAATGGTTTAGCCTAGCAGGCAGTTATACAATTTCAAATAATTCATTCAACAACTTAGGTGCCGGTTTCTCCTTGAATTTATCGGTAGTTCAGTTCTTCATGGTGGGCGATAACCTACTTCGGTTACCCCTTTCCGGAAGTGAGCTCAACAGCTTTGCAAATTCCACCCAGTACTTTAACCTGCGCGCGGGTCTAAACTTTGTGTTAGGCTGGAATCCGGCCGAGGCAGGGAATGCCGTTAACCGAGACGATTTCCAGATGAAGGGTCGGAAACCAAAAGTAAAAATCAAACTTGGTCGTGCAGCCGATTTCAAAAAGAAAAAAGGTCGATAGATTATCCGTCACGCTGTACATTGCCTTGGGCGAATGGTTTTAAGAAACCAGCCCTTCTTTCTTTCGCTGTTGCTTGACAAAGGCATCGCCAAAAGATAACTTTTTGTTGAGTGTTGATTTCTCATCCACTACCCGCCAAAAGGGCGTTACTCTACCGAGGGGAGTACCCTTCTCTATTTGCTCGTGTGCAGCTTCTGACACAATGCGTAAGAAAATCCCAGACGTAACCGGGCAAGTGTAATCCGCTCCGTATTCTACAGCCAAGTCTCTTCGCATGGTTGCCAGACTTCCACTCTTTCCCTTCGGAATCTGGCGTACGTAGTCGTCAATAATTCTAGGCGTGGCAATCAATATCTTGGCACCTGCAGGCATATCGGCAAAATCTTTTTCAAGTTTCTTCACCACATGCACTTTGCTGGTGTCGTTGACCTTGTCGGTCCAAGTCTTGCCCTTGCCGGGTTTCATCCTCACTTTTTTTAAAGTCAATTTTTTGGCCATAAACATTTGCTTACTTCTCAACCAGATTTCTCATGTCTTCAAGAACCATTTTCCAACTTTGCTCGGAGTGCTCGCGTGCTTCTTCCGTTTCACTATCCTGAAAAATCTGCACGTTGGTAATACCGTCCTTCTCCGTCACGCGATACGTTATCATTTGATAATTCTCCTGTTTATCTTCCTTGCCTGACAGACTGCTCCAATAATCATATTGCAGCATCTTCTGCGGATCAAATTTAAGTACTGTACCTTTGTCTTCGTAACTTTTTCCTTCCCACTCACCTACAAAACGGATTGGGCCACCTACTATCCACTCCGTCACGAGGTTGGTGCCAAAGAAATACAGCTTAATGTCGGTTGGGTCGGTAAGCGCTTTCCATACGCGGGCTTTCGGGGCTCTGAAATCAATAGACACTTGAGCAGTGAGGTTGGGTTTCATAACTTTTTTTTAGGTATTTATCAATCATTTAACTCGCGACATTCAAAACCGTGTTGATTGAGCAAACGTATCGCGAGCTGTGGTTCAATCTCATCTGAAACGATACGCAGTATTTTATCAAAATCATCGAGCGCAAAATTCCACCGGTCCTTACCTGCGAGTGAGTCAATCTTGGGTTTCAGGCTTTGCACCTGCTCCATGGATTGCACTGACGTAGAAAAGACAAGCACTGCCATTGCTTATTTAGTTGGTTGGGAATAGGTAACGATATCGATACCAATACCATTAGGGTCTACTATCGCAAAATGGCGGTCGCCCCAAGGCTCATTGCGCAACTCAAATGCCAGCGGCACATTCATTTTCTTTATCCGCTTGCATACTTCATCTGCGTTTTCAACCTCAATGGTTAGGTAAGCACCTTTTCCCGTAAAGGCGGGCTTGAACAACGGCTGTTGACTTTCATGGTTGGGCAGAAGAAAACTAATTTGTTCTGTACCGCCCGGGGTTTTCATCAACAGGTAGAATTCATTCTCAAACACTACTTCCAAGTTAAGAACAGCGGTATAGAATTTCTTCGTTTCCAAAAGCTTGAGCGTAACAAATCCGGCATTTAATCTCATTGCATTTTTGGTTTGTGCGTTGGCAGACATCGTCATAATACATACGGCTGCAACCAGTACGCCCACCACGATTAATACTCTTTTCATGTTAATAAATTTTAACTTGATTTCCTTCTTTCACTGAATGAAACAGTCTACTACCTAATTCCCATTTGAATCTCTGTGATATTAGCTGCCGGATTGGCAAAGTCGGCATTGATATACAACTCGCGATTGACCGCAGCAGGGTGTAACTTCTTTTCTGAAATAAACTGCATCAGCTTTTCATAGCTGTTCGGGATTTCCGTCCAGGCACCCTCGTGCGTCAGCGTCACGCATTTAAACTTGTCTGTCCGCTTAAAATGAAACGAACCATCATAATCTACAGGAATCTGATCTACCGGAAGTGCTACCTCCAGCGTAAATGTTTGAGATTCATCACCCGTAAAGCCAGTGTAGTGCCAATGCACAGGGCCAGACACGTGTAGGTTCAGTCGAACAGTTTCTTTAAACAAATCCTTTGCTACCGGAAGAAAATTGACGAGCTCTGTAACTTTGGTCTCTGCTCGGAAATAAAGAAAATTAATGGGCTGAAATTCTCTAAGTTTGGGTGTGTTGTCGGCAATCATAAATGTTTTTTTAGAATAATGTGAAGATGAATATGACAATCAAATGAATGAACACGAATACAGGTGACATCACTTCTTTGGAAGGGTCTTTTGCGCGGACGTGCGAACCGATGGCTCCGATTAAAATCAAGGCAAGTGCGCCTATCGCCAGCAAACGTGTTTGCGCAAACAACAACCCAATGCCAGCGGCCACTTCACCCAAACCAACCAACTTCATAAACCAAATCGGGTAACCGAAGCGTTTGAAAAGTGCTACTTTGTCGGCCAGACCCACTAGTTTGGTGTAGCCGAAATAAACAGAAGGAGCTGCCATCGCAATCAGCAATAGCCAGAACAAGATGGTTTTGATTTCCATAGTTGATTAAAATTTATGCTAATCAACGCGGGTTCACTGACAGCCCTATGTCAGCACTAAAAAAAGATTTCAAAATTTTTTAAGATTTTTTACCCTTGAGTGACAACCCTATGTCAGCAGTAGTAATGTTTTGGGCGCTTCAGCGCGAAAGCAGGAATCCCACGCCAAACAAAATCACAAACAATAGCGTAGAAAGCGCCATTTGCTTGAGGTAGGGGTCCAATTCATGCGATGGCTTTCGCGAAATGGAAATGCCATTTTTAACCAACAGTGGGGCGGATAATAAAAACAAAAACTGCCAAGGCGATTGATAGTTGATAATCGTGTAAACAACGGCCGAGGCCAAGCCCATCAGCAACAAAGCCCAATGATAGCGCGCTGCTTTCTCCTTGCCGATTCGGACCGGTATAGAAAATTTTCCTGCTTCTCTATCGGATTCGATATCGCGGATGTTGTTGATGTTGAGCACCGCAATCGAAAATAAACCGCAGCTCATCGCGGGCAACACTTCGCGCCAAGTAAAAGATTGCGTAAACAAAAAATAAGAACCCATCACGCCCACC
>JBJTHA010000146.1:0-15396 GCA_046094265.1 Cytophagales bacterium | reverse complement strand
ATGATGGGCATTACGCCCGCTGAGTTCAATTTCAACGGGATAAAATCACGCTTGCCGCCATACAGTTTATTACCGACAACTTGCTTTGCGTATTGCACCGGAATTCTGCGCACTGCTTGGGTCATTGCGATCACACCAACTACCACAAAAAACAATGCCAATACTTCCAAAATCAAGGTTAATCCACCACCTAAACCTTTGGCATCTGCTTCTTGGTAAATAGCAGCTGGAAACCGAGACACTATACCAATCATAATCAACATACTAATTCCGTTACCTATTCCTTTGTCAGTAATACGTTCGCCCAGCCACATACAAAACATGGTGCCTGCTACGATTATGATTATAGAAGAGACGGTAAAAAATAACCCTGGGTTGATAATCGCTTCTTCATTCACGGTAGCCCTCAAGTATCCATACGATTGAGCGGCCGTAATGAAAATAGTTAATATGCGAGTGAACTGATTTAATTTCTTTCTACCGCTTTCGCCTTCCTTTTGCATTTTCGCGAAATGCGGAACGGCCACTGTTAGCAGCTGAACTACAATAGAGGCTGAAATGTAGGGCATGATGCCCAATGCAAAAATAGATGCTCGACTAAAAGAGCCACCTAGAAATGTGTTAAAGAAGTCGAATATACCACCTTGGTTACCCGTCAATAAATTGGGGTCGATGCCGGGTAATACAATATAAGAACCCAATCGGAAGATGATCAAGAACCCAATCGTATTGATAATACGGATACGAAGATCCTCAATTGAAAAAATGTTCTTTATGGTGGTAAAGAAACGCTTCATTTATTTTACAGTTGTGGCGCTGCCGCCTACGGTTTCAATTGCTTTAGTTGCGGAGGCTGAGAAAGCGTGTGCTTCTACATTCACTTTCGATTTCAATTCACCTCTACCTAATACTTTCACTAGATCATTCTTACCAACAATACCATTGTCGATCATCAATTGAACATTGATTGAAGTTGCGTTAGTCTTTTGTACTAATGCCTCCAAAGCGTCTAGGTTAATGGCTTTGTACTCGACACGGTTTAAACTTTTAAAGCCAAACTTTGGAATACGCCTTTGAAGGGGCATTTGACCACCTTCAAAACCAAACTTTTTGTGATAACCAGAACGTGACTGGGCACCTTTGTGACCGCGCCCTGCGGTGCTGCCACCAGAACCTTGACCACGACCTAATCGCTTGTTGGTTTTGGTCGAGCCTTCTGCAGGCGTTAATGTATGGAGCTTCATCTTATATCTCGGTTACGCTTACTAAATGACTAATTTTTCTAATCATGCCCTGAATTTGAGGAGTGTACTCAACTTCTACTGACTGATTTATTCTGCGAAGACCCAACGACTTCATTGTTAGTTGTTGTGTTGTTGGTCTTTTAATCATGCTACGGGTTTGGGTGATTTTAACTTTTGCCATCGCTCTTATCCGTTAAATACTTTCGACAATGAGATACCTCTGTTGCGTGCAATAGTTTGAGGATCGCGCATGCTAGTTAACGCTTTGAAAGTTGCCTTTACCACATTGTGCGGATTAGACGACCCTTTTGACTTGGCCAACACATTGTGAACACCAGCACTTTCCAATACTGCACGCATCGCGCCACCAGCAATAACACCTGTACCAGGTGATGCAGGTTTCAACAACACAAAGCCGCCACCAAACTTGCCTAATGACTCATGCGGTACGGTACCTTTAATAATTGGCACTTTTACCAAGTGTTTTTTGGCGTCATCGATACCTTTGGTTATAGCATCTGTTACTTCGTTGGCTTTCCCCAATCCGTAACCTACTACACCATTCCCATCACCTACTACCACTATGGCAGCGAAGCTAAATCTTCTACCGCCTTTCACCACTTTCGCTACGCGCTGTATGGCTACTACTTTTTCTTTCAAGTCGATTTCGCTGGCTTTTACCGTGCTGACGTTGCTCTGTGTCATGCTTTTAAAATTTTAAACCTCCCTCTCTGGCACCTTCTGCCAAAGCCTTTACATTTCCATGATATAAGTAACCATTGCGATCGAACACTACCTGCTCAATGCCGCTCGCCAATGCTTTTTCAGCCAACTTCTTACCCACGTTTTTGGAGATATCTATCTTCACGCCACCTTTCTTATCTAAGTCGCGGGATGATGCTGCTAATAACGTGACACCTTTAGAATCATCAATGACTTGCGCGTAGATCGCGGTATTGCTTTTGAAAACAGACAGGCGTGGCCTAGCCGCAGTGCCTTCTAGTTTTTTACGGATACCTTTCTTAATCCGCTCTCTTCTGTCTTTAATATTTGGCATACTTTATACCTTATTTAGCAGCTGCTTTACCAGCCTTACGTCTTACATACTCACCCACGTAACGAATACCCTTACCCTTGTAAGGTTCAACGCTACGCAACGACTTAATTTTGGCAGCCACCTGACCGACTAACTGCTTGTCGATGCCTTCCAATGTAATAATTGGATTTTGTCCTTTTTCCTGAGTAGCCTGCACTTTTAATTCAGAAGGAACTGCGAAGATAATGCTATGCGAATAGCCTAAACTCAAATCCAACAAATTACCTTGTGCTGTTGCCTTATAACCTACACCAATTACTTCCAATTGGGTTTTGTAACCCGTGCTAACGCCTTGAACCATATTATTAATACGCGAGCGGTACAAACCGTGCATTGCCTTGTGGCGTTTTTGCTCAGTGGGGCGTTCAACAGTGATTAGGTTTCCTTCTATTATAATTTTAAAAGAAGGTTCAATTACCTGCTTCAATTCACCTTTAGGACCTTTCACGGTAACTTGATTGTCGGTGGTTGAAAAAGTGCATGTAACACCTTTGGGTAGTTCGATGGGTAGTTTTCCGATACGTGACATATACCTTCAGCGATTAATAGATGTAACACAAAACTTCACCACCCACGTTCAACGCTCTTGCCTCTTTATCCGTAATCACACCTTTAGAGGTTGAAAGTATTGCTATGCCTAAACCATTCAACACCTTAGGCAACTCATCTGCACCGCTATATTGGCGCAATCCAGGAGTGCTGACACGATGTAATTTAGTAATTGCGGATTCCTTTGTTTCAGGGTTATACTTCAGAGCAATTTTAATATTCCCCTGCTTGTTGTCTGTTTCCTCGAACTTATAATTGAGGATGTAGCCCTTGTCGAAAAGTACCTTGGTCATCTCTTTTTTCAAGTTTGATGCAGGAACTTCCACAATACGGTGGCGTGCTTTGATGGCATTGCGCAACCGAGTTAAATAATCTGCTATAGGGTCTGTTGTCTTCATTTCACTATACTTTTAAAAAGCAAGCCCCGAATTTTAAACGGGGCTGCAAAGATACATAACAATTTTTGTTATCCAAACTGTTACCCGGTTTCGCAATTTTGTTTTACGACCTCGGTACTCAGCAACCAATATGTAGGGCTATTACCAGCTCGCCTTTGTCAAGCCAGGGATTTTACCTTCGCTCGCTAATTGACGGAATTGGTTTCGGCAGATGCCAAATTTTGACATGTAGCCTCTGGGCCTGCCTGTAAGTTTGCAGCGGCTGCGCAAACGCACTTTTGACGAACTTCTTGGAAGTTTGTCCAAACCAACCCAGTCTCCCGCTTCTTTAAGAGCGGCACGCTTCTTAGCGTAACGTTCTACCAAGCGTTTCTTTTTCGCGTCTCTGGCTATGATAGCTAACTTTGCCATTCGTATTAATTTTTATTTACAAAGGGCATCCCAAATGCTTTCAGCAACTCAAAGCTTTCTTCATCGGTAGATGCAGTTGTTACAAAAGTGATATCCATACCATTGATTTTCGTTACTTTATCAATGGATATTTCAGGGAAAATGATTTGCTCTTTTACGCCTAACGTGTAGTTACCACGGCCATCAAAGCCTTTATCGCTTACTCCTTTGAAATCGCGCACACGGGGGAGCGCAATGTTCATTAGACGGTCCATGAATTCATACATGCGGTCACCGCGTAGCGTTACTTTGGCACCTATTGGCTGATTACCTCTTAATTTGAAATTTGAGATATCTTTCTTTGAACGAGTAGCAACTGCTTTTTGTCCCGTAATAGTTGTCAACTCTTCCACGCCTGCTTCAATCAGCTTTTTGTCAGCTACCGCGGCACCAATGCCCTTGTTCACACAAATCTTCTCAATTTTAGGCACTTGCATAATTGAATTGTACTGAAACTTCTGCTTCAGTGCCGGCAATATTTCCTTGTTGTATTTTTCTTTTAGTCTTGGCGTTGCCATATACCATATTACTTAATAAATTCTCCTGTCTTTTTAGAAAAACGCTGCAATTTGCCTTTAGCATCTAACTTACGGCCTGTACGCACTGCTTTACCACTACCTGAATCAATCAACATTAGGTTGCTGATGTGAATGGTGCCCTCCGTTTTTTTGATACCGCCCTCTGGCTTACCAGCGGAAGGTTTTTCATGCTTGGTAATGATGTTGATGCCCTTCACAACTGCTCTACGCTGATCAGGAAATATCTCTAGGATTTCTCCCTGCTTGCCCTTGTCATCACCAGAAAGTACTTTCACGGTGTCGCCTTTGCGCACATGAAGTTTGGGTTGTTTATTGAATCTTCTTTCCATGATTATAATACTTCAGGTGCTAACGAAATGATTTTCATGAATTGCTTTTCGCGCAATTCACGTGCTACTGGCCCAAAAATACGCGTGCCACGCGGTTCGTCTTGTGCGTTCAATAGTACAGCAGCGTTATCTTCAAAGCGAATGTATGAACCATCTTTTCTTCTCACTTCTTTTTTGGTACGCACAATCACTGCCTTAGAGACGGTTCCTTTCTTAATTTGGCTCGTAGGTATGGCTGACTTCACTGTCACAACAATTTTATCGCCCACACTGGCCGAACGCCTGCGAGTACCACCCAGTACGTGCATACACAATACTTCTTTTGCTCCACTATTATCGGCTACTGTGAGCCTTGATTCTGTCTGTATCATGATTACTTCGCTTTTTCGATGATTTCAACCAATCTCCAACGCTTGTTTTTGCTCAGTGGACGAGTTTCCATTATGCGCACCGTATCCCCTATGCCAGCCTCGTTTTTCTCGTCATGCGCCATTAACTTAGTAGTTTTGGTCATAAATTTACCATAGATCGGGTGTTTTACCTTTCTATCAATTGAAACAGTAATTGATTTTACCATTTTATTGCTAGTGACTTTGCCGATTCTTTCTTTTCTGAGGTTACGCTCTTCCGTTTGTTCCTGTTCCATGGTGTTAGTTCTTTTCTTTGGCCGTTAATTCGGTATTCAAACGAGCTATCAACTTCCTCGTTTCTTTCAATCGCATCGGATTCTCAATGCTAGAAATCTGGTGAGCGAACTTCAGCTTGCGCAAATTTTCATTCTCGCTACCAATTTTTTCTTTTAGTTCGGCTACTGTCAAGCCTTTAATCTCTGTGTTCTTCATGGCTTTACTTTTCTACTTGTTCAACGTAATCTCTGCGAACAGTAAACTTTGTCTTCAATGGTAACTTGCCGTCTGCCAACGATAAGGCTTCTTTTGCTGTGGCCATCGTTACACCACCAGCTTCAAACAGAATAGTACCTGGCTTCACTACCGCTACCCAATATTCTGGGGCTCCCTTACCTTTACCCATACGTACTTCAGCAGGTTTGCGCGTGATGGGTTTGTCGGGGAAAATACGAATCCAGACCTGACCTTCACGCTTCATGGCACGCGTCAGGGCAACGCGAGCTGCCTCTAGCTGACGTGCTGTGATCCATGCTGGCTCAAGTGCTTTCAAAGCAAAAGAACCAAATGCAATTTGGTGGCCACGGGTAGCTAAACCCTTTACCTTCCCTTTTTGCATTTTTCTGAATTTGGTACGCTTTGGTTGTAACATGACTTGCTACCTTAAAATTATCTAATTATCTTTTTCCTCCTCTTCTACCGCCACGATCTTCACGATCACCGTCTCTTCTATCGTTGCGTTCACCACGTGGACCACCACCTCTTCTTCTGTCTCCACCACCCTGCTGGCCGCCACCTTTATTTCCTTCGCCACCTGTATTGCTTACCATGCCTACATTGGGTGATAAGTCGCGCTTCCCGTACACCTCTCCTTTGAATATCCAAACTTTGATACCGATTTTACCATATACCGTCTGAGCCTCAGATATCGCATAGTCAATATCAGCGCGTAGTGTGTGCAATGGAATTCTTCCTTCCTTGTACTGTTCCGTGCGAGCCATGTCAGCTCCGGCCAAACGACCACTCAATTTCACTTTAATACCTTCCGCACCTACGCGCATGGTTGAAGCAATCGCTTGCTTCATGGCCCTACGGTAAGAAATACGAGCCTCCAATTGCTGTGCAATTGACTCGCCTACCAAACGGGCATCCAATTCAGGACGCTTTATTTCGAAGATGTTGATCTGAACATCTTTTTTAGTAAGGTTTTTTAATTCTTCCTTTATCTTATCCACTTCAGCACCGCCTTTGCCAATCACTACACCAGGGCGAGCCGTATGAATTGTGATGGTAATACGTTTTGAAGTGCTGCGTTCGATCACTACTTTAGAAATGCCACCCTTTTGAATACGGGCATCTACGTATTTTCTGATAGTGTGATCTTCCACCAATTTGTCTGAAAAATCTTTGCCACCATACCAAGCTGAATCCCAGCCGCGCACAATGCCTAAACGTAATCCAACAGGGTTAATCTTCTGTCCCATTAATTTGCAGTTTCGGTTATTTCAACATTAGATTTTCTTTGCTTTGCTTCCTTAGCAGGCATACGGTCCACCGTTAAAGTTACATGGTTCGAGCGCTTGCGCACGCGGTGAGCACGGCCTTGTGGTGCCGGGCGAAGGCGCTTTAAAATGCGGCCACCCCCTACAAATACTTCTTTCACAAAAAGGTCTGCTTCTTCCAACTTCACATCCGTGTTTTTTGCCTCCCAGCTGCTAATAGCCGAAAGCAGAAGCTTTTCCATTTTTGCTGAGGGATGCTTGGCATCGTACTTTAAGATATTCAATGCCTTGGTCACTCTCTCGCCTCTAATCAAATCTGCAATCAACCTCATTTTGCGGGGGGAAGTAGGCACGTTGTTCAAATAAACCGTGGAAGCACCAACTTTAGCTGCCTCTTTAATAGCTTTCAGCTTTTCACGCTTGGCTACCGATCCTTTAAGTTTCTTTTCTGTTTCCATTGATCACAGGTTATTTACCAGCATCATTTTTGTTGTTACCGCTGTGCCCCTTAAACGTGCGGGTGGGTGCAAATTCGCCTAATTTATGGCCAACCATATTTTCAGTTACGTACACTGGAATAAACTTATTGCCATTATGCACAGCGAAAGTATGACCAATTAAGTCAGGTGTGATAGTAGATCTGCGTGACCAAGTTTTGATCACCGATTTTTTTCCCGACTGCTCCATTACCTGAACTTTCTTCAGCAAACGCGCATCAAGATATGGACCTTTTTTTACTGACCTTCCCATATTATTTCTTTCTTCTTGATATGATTAAACCATCAGAGTACTTCTTTGGATGGCGGGTCTTTTTACCTTTCGCCAACAAACCTTTGCGCGAGCGAGGGTGACCACCAGAAGCACGCCCCTCACCACCACCCATCGGGTGATCAACAGGGTTCATTGCAACCGCGCGTGTGCGAGGACGTATACCTCTCCAACGGCTACGGCCAGCTTTACCCACACTTTCATTCATGTGCTCAGCATTGGACACGGCCCCTACAGTAGCCATACAGTTAACCAACACATTGCGCATTTCGCCAGAAGGCATTTTCAACGTAGCATACACATCTTCGCGAGCTACCAATTGTACAAATACACCTGCACTGCGGGCGATGGCAGCACCTCTACCTGGCTTCAATTCTACGTTGTGCACAATAGTACCAACTGGTATTTTTGATAGCGGGAGTGCGTTACCGACTTCTGGTGATACATTATCGCACGACACTACATTTTGACCCACTTTAATTCCGTTGGGTGCTAGTATATATGCCTTAGCTCCATCAACATAATATAGCTTAGCAATCCGTGCCGTGCGCGTAGGATCGTATTCAATCGACTTAACTACAGCTGGAACTCCGAATTTATTCCGTTTGAAATCAATAATGCGAAGCTTTTGCTTGTGACCACCGCCTATATAGCGCATCGTCATGCGACCACTGCTGTTACGGCCACCTGTCTTCTTTAAAGTAACTACTAACGACTTCTCAGGTTTTGACTCTGTGATATCTTCAAACCCAGGCGCCAAGCGGTGGCGCGTGCCAGGGGTAATCGGTTTTAGTTTGCGTAGTGCCATTTTACCTGGTTATTATACGTTGCTATAAAAATCTATTACTTCCCCGCTGGCCAACGTCACAATCGCCTTTTTGTAGTTAGGCTTTCGACCTGATACGCTACCAGCCTTGGTGAAACGTGTCTTCGACTTGCCCAATACACGCATGGTGTTTACGCTTGTCACGTTTACTCCATACATTTTTTCAACGGCATTCTTTATTTCTAATTTATTGGCGTTATCGTCTACGATAAAGCCGTATCTGCCCTTTTCGTTCATGGCAGAAACTTTTTCAGTAACAAGGGGGCTAACTAAGATACTCATCTCTTCTGTTACTTTAATAGGTTGTTGATTGTCTCGATTGAACTCTCCACCAACACCAGTTGATCTGCATTCATCACATCGAATGTGTTGAGTTGAGATGCGGTGATGATTTTGGTGTTTTGAATGTTTCTCCCAGAAAGAACAACATTCTGATTATTTGCAGGAAGAACTACGAGGGTCTTTTTATCAGCCAATGAAAGTGATTTTAACATGGCTGTGTATTGCTTGGTCTTTGGTGCTTCGAAGTTGAAATCTTCTAACACCGATATTGAATTATCCTTGGCCTTGTAAGTAAGCGCTGACTTGCGTGCCAAATCTTTTACTTTCTTATTTAATTTGAATGAGTAATCGCGGGGTACTGGACCAAAAATGCGACCACCACCTTTAAATTGCGGGTTTTTTATATTCCCTGCACGTGCACCACCCGTACCCTTTTGCTTCTTCAATTTTTTGGTTGAGCCAGAAATTTCGTTCCGTTGTTTTGCCTTAGAAGTACCTTGGCGCTGGTTAGCTTGAATGCTTTTAACATCCAAATAGATCGCATGATCGTTTGGCTCAATGCCGAAAACCTCGTCTGCGAGGGTCGCACTGCGGCCTGCATTTTGGCCATTTTGTTTTACCACTGCTATGTCCATTACTTCTGAAGGATTATTGTTGAATTTTTAGCACCCGGTACTGAGCCGCTCACTAAAATCAAGTTTTGCTCAGCCAGAATTTTTACCACTTTTAGGTTGGTAACCTTTACACGATCACTGCCCATGCGACCAGGCAAACGCTTACCCTTAATAACACGGGCTGCAAATGATGCATTACCCATGGAACCAGGTGCACGCAAGCGGTTGTGCTGACCGTGAGTCTGCCCGCCCACACCACTGAAGCCGTGACGCTTTACTACGCCTTGAAAACCTTTACCTTTTGATGTGCCTACTGCATCGATAAAATCACCTTCTGCAAACACATCCAATACTTTTATCTCTTTACCCAATTCAGCCACACCATCAAACTCTGAAGTAAAATCGCGGAACTCCACTAAATTTTTCTTGGGGGTGGTGTTTGCTTTCTTAAAGTGGCCTAGCATGCCAGCAGATGTATTCTTCTCTTTCTTTTCGCCAAATGCCAATTGGATGGCTTTATATCCATCCTTTTCTTCGCTTCTTACTTGCGTTACAACGCAAGGGCCAGCTTCAATGACTGTAACGGCAACACTCACTCCGTCAGCGCCAAAAACGCTAGTCATTCCTATTTTACGTCCGATGATTCCAGGCATGATTGAAACCTAATTTAGCTTGTTTTTAAGTCGTTTCGCGGGTTTCCATCCGCAAAAAGGACTGCAAAGATAGGAACATAAGATTAGTTACCAAGAGTGGGTATTAAAAAAAGTCTTGGATTTTTAACTCACTCGCAAAAAGCGATGCCCAATAACTATTAATTAATTGAATTTCAATATTTTACGTTCTTTCAAACTTTCACAACAGGTAACACAAATTCGCCTCTTCGTTTAATTGAAAGAAGCATTGTGCGTAGTGCCATCCAAAAGCCCTATTTTTCGAAGGCTTAATCTAGATGAAACACAAGATCATCATTCACCAACTTGCTTTTTTTGCTGTTACTGCTGTTTTGTTCAGCCTCAATATCTCATTCGGCAGTACCGTTATTTCACCTCGTGCGTGGTTTTCTGCTTTTTCTGATACCACCCACTCGGATCTATTCGAAATTTTGTGGCAGTTTCGATTGACAAAAGCAGTTACATGCGTACTGGCCGGTGGTGCATTAGCGGTTGGGGGTTTGATGATGCAGACGTTGTTCAGAAATCCACTGGCCGGCCCAGACGTGTTGGGGCTCAGCTCTGGCGCAAGTTTGTTGGTAGCTTTGGTATTAACACTTGGCAACCTCGGAAGCAGCTTTCTACAACAATTATCCCTTAACAGTTGGGGGCTTGCCACAGCGGCAACATTGGGCAGCTCTGTGGTATTCTTGCTGTTGATCTCGCTATCCCGAATAATTCGCGACAACACGTCTTTATTATTAACGGGTTTGATGGTGAGCGCCACGGTTTCTTCGGTGGTGGGTATGCTGCAATTTATCAGTCAAGCAAACGACCTCCAGTTGTTTTTGATTTGGTCTCTGGGCAATGTAGGTGGTACCAATTGGAAAGAAATTGGCATTCTGTTCTTATTGGTTTTGGCTGGCATCAGCATTTTCATCGCACAAGTGAAATCGCTAAACGGTAGACTTTTAGGTGACACTTATGCGAAAAGTTTGGGCATTAAACTTGACAGGTCTCGCTTTTGGATCGTTTTCGCCACTAGCATGATTACCGGTGGCGTGACTGCTTTTTGTGGGCCTATCGCATTCGTTGGACTAGCCGTGCCGCACTTTGTTCGGTTGATGGTGCCATTAAGTGATCACAGACAACTACTACCACTTGTACTATTAGGAGGTTCGAGCTTGTTGCTTTTTTGCGATTGGGTGGCGCATTTGTGGGGCAGTTTGGTACTGCCCCTGAATGTGGTGACGAGCCTGATCGGTGCACCATTGGTGATTTGGATGATTTTAAAAAACAAAAAAGTGACGCTTTGATCGATGCAAACGGAAGACTTATCCATCGGCTACAAAATTAAAGGTGGGAAACAAGTGCTCTTTGAAGGACTCAACCTGAGATTGAACCCACGGGAATTGGTTTGTTTTATGGGACCAAACGGCATTGGTAAATCTACACTAATGCGAACGATAGCAGGGTTACACCCACCTCTGGCCGGCCAACACACCGAAGTAGATGAGAAAACGGTTGGTTTAGTGTTAACGGAAAGGGTGATAGCAAGCAACATGACCGTGCGCGAGTTGGTGGGTTTTGGCCGCTACCCTTATCTTGGTTGGAGTGCGCGACTAGCCAATGACGACCATCTGAAAATAGACCAAGCAATTGCCCAAACAGGCGTTGGCGATCTGGCACAAAAGAAAATAAGTGAACTAAGCGATGGGCAGATGCAAATGGTGATGATTGCCCGGGCTCTGGCGCAAGAAACTCCCGTATTATTGTTAGACGAACCCACGTCACACCTCGACTTAAACAACCGCGTGGCAGTAATGAAATTATTGCAGCGATTGGCAAGACAAACAAACAAAGCAATATTAGTAGCCACGCACGAGTTGGATTTGGCTTTGCAGATGGCCGATGTGATTTGGCTAGCCACCAATGACAAAAAAATTGTAAGTGGAATGCCAGAAGATCTGGTGTTGAGCGGTGCCTTTGACGAAGTATTTCAATTAAAAGGGTTCGATTTAAAAACAGGCAGAGTATTTCATGAGCCGTTCCGCAATCAATCAGTAAAGTTAGAAGGAACAGGCTCGGTTTACCTTTGGACAAAGAATGCGTTGGAGCGAAATGGGTATTCAATTCACGCACCCTCCAACTATACTATCGAAATACTCGATGATAAATGGCGACTAAACGGAAAAGAACACTTTACCCTTCAAAACCTGTTAGCAGATTTAAGTCATTCATTGCGATAGAACAGTTTCGGATGCCTCTCTTCCCATTCCGTATTCTGCTGGAATAAAAAGGCAGCCTCGAGTAGCGGTGCTTCATCATACAAGTTGCCAATAAAAGTGATGGCTGTAGGTCTACCTTTGTCATCAAAACCATGAGGTATTGTAATGGCAGGGTGGCCAGAGAGGTTACCGGCCAATGAAATATTCTTACCGTTAGCAGGTGCAATTACTAGGTCAAATTTTTTTATAATAAGATTGAATTTTTCAATCAGCAATTTTCTAAACCGATTGGCCTGCAAATACTCTACAGCGGAGATAAACCGCGCTTGGCGCAATGAGTTGGTGCGCGAGTCACCATCCTGTTCGGACATTAAACGATCTTGATGTGCGCGAACAAGTTCGTCAAAAAAACTTCCGGCTTCTGCACGTAAAATAATATCAAAGACATCAAAGGGAATGGAGTCGGGCATTTGTATCTCCTCTAATTCAGCGCCCAGTGTACGCAATGTGTAAAGAGATAATGAATCTATTTTGTGTTTTACGGTGGTATCGTTATCGAATAATTTTTTGAAATACCCGATTTTTAAACCGTTAAGGTTAGTGCGTGGAGTAAATGCAAAATCATAATCAATGGTGGAGCGATCCATCATTTCCTTTCCATGTGTGCCTTTGATATGGCTGAAGATTAACGCGCAATCTTGTGCTGAGCGGGCAATTACTCCTACCTTATCCATCGACCACGACAAGGTCATGCAGCCATCTCGGCTGATGCTGCCAAAGGTAGGCCTAAGACCCGTAACACCGCACCGCGCAGCAGGTGCTAATATTGAGCCGAGCGTTTCAGTACCAATAGCAAAAGGCACTAACCCTGCCGCTGTAGCGGAAGCTGAACCTGCAGATGAACCATTAGCGCCCTGCTTTAAATCCCAAGGATTTTTGGTTTTACCACCAAACCACACATCGCCACGTGCCAATGCACCAGTGGTCAGTTTAGCAACTAACACTGCACCTGCCTCTTCTAATGTTTGCACTACTTCGGCTTTTTGATCAATAATTTGTTGCTGATAAGGTTCTGCCCCCCAAGTTGTTTTATACCCCGGCACCGAGAATAAATCTTTAATCCCGTAAGGGATGCCGTGCAACATGCCTTTGTAATTTCCTTCTGAAATTTCTTTGTCAGCTTTTAACGCTTGCTGTAAGGCTAACTCTTCTGTAATGGTTACCACAGTTTTTAGCGTATCTCCGTATTTTTTCAATCGACCTAAATAGATTTTTGTTAACTGCGTGCTACTTATGCGTTTGGTTTTAACCAATTCAGCCAGCTCGGTTACCGTAAGAAAAGCAATTTGATAATCGGCTTGTGGTAATTCTACAGATGATTGTGTAAATTCTTGTTTCGTGCCTCGTTTGTGCAGTTGAAAATGGTCGGGGCGTGGGTCAAATCGCAAAACGGGACCAACTTCATTCGGCAATTTATACTTTCGCATGCTATCATACCCTTTTCGATTGTTTTGCAAATAAGTGAGCATGGTATCAATTTCGCTTTTGGAAAAATATAGATCGATGAGTTTTTGTGAGCCAATTACATCGCGCCTTGTAGGCTGCTGCGAAGGGCTACAACATACCATGGAAAATAAATAGGCTATTGACAAAAATGGAATGATTCTCATACCGTAACGGTTTTGCCAAATGTAGTTACTAGAACGCAGAAACAAATTATACTTTGAATCTGTTGCGATTCTGCTGATTTCTCATGCCACTGGGGTCACCCTTGTGCAACCATTTTTTTAAGAATAAAGCTTGTTGACCAACATAGTGCGCTGAAAATCTTTATGATCGCTGCGCTGGTAGTGTCGAATGGTGCTGCGCTGAAAATAAAAAAGCTGCCCTTGCGAGCAGCTTAAAAAAGGGGTTTGTGTTTCGCCTTACGGCCGTAACCATGAAAACTCTCCGCACATATCGTTATGCACGGGAAACCAGAAGTTAATTCGAGATTAGAAATTCATTAGATTTTGAACCATCAACCCTTTTTTTAAGTCAGTTAGGCTTTAATTTGTTTTAGTAATTAACACAAGCGGGTAATGTCTGGCGTATATTTTTACAGTATGAATATTTTATTGATCGAAGACGAAGCAAAGACAATTCAGTACATCAAAAAAGGCCTTGAAGAGAATAACTATGAGGTTGACGCAACTACTGATGGTATAAGGGGTAAACATTTGGCGCTTGGAAAAAGCTATAGCCTAATTATTACTGATGTCATTTTGCCTGGGTTGGATGGACGAAGTCTTTGTTCGCAGTTGCGCAAGGCTGCTGTTGATACGCCAATATTAATGTTAACAGCGTTGGGTACAACAGACGAGATTGTGTTGGGGTTTGATTGTGGTGCTGATGATTATTTAGTAAAGCCTTTTGAGTTTAAAGAGTTACTGGCGAGAATCAAGGCTCTGACAAAGCGCCAAGCAAAATTTAAGTCCGGAGAGAACGTACTAACATTAGGGAATTTGATTCTGGATCGGGATAAAAAGATAGCAAATCGCTCTGGGAAAATAATTGAATTGACCGTTAAGGAATTTGCTTTACTTGAATACTTTTTGATCAATCAGGGCAAAATAATCTCGCGAGCGGAGTTAGCGCGAAATATTTGGAAAGTAGATTTTGACACAGGCACCAACATGGTGGAAGTGTATGTTAATTATTTGCGTAAAAAGATTGATCGAGATTTTGATTCAAAATTAGTTCATACTGTTTTTGGAATGGGATATGTTTTGAAAGAGGCATAGAATGCGCATCAGATCACGCCTTACGCTTCAATTCACACTACTGGTAAGCGCAATATTATTGGTTGCCTTTTTTACCGTTTATTTTGTCTCAAAAAGAAGCAATCGTGATGAGTTTTATAGGCGGCTTCGCGAAAAAGCCATAACCTCGGCAGTTCTGTTACTAAAGGTAGAGCAAGTCGATTCTACTTTGCTTAAAACTATCGATCTTACTAATCAAGATGTTTTGTATCGCGAAAACATCTCGATTTTTGACAGTGCAGGGAGAGAAATTTACACCAATAACGATACTATTCGTTTTGATGCCCCATTAAGACTGATAAAAGAGATTGGGGTAAATGGTGAAAATCGATTTGCCCAAGAAGAATTTGAAATCGTGGGCATTCCATTTAAGGATAGGGGACAGACATATACCGTGCTCGCTGGAGCAGTTGACATACAGGGAAAGACACAACTTAGAAAGTTACGAAGTATATTGATTCTATTATTTTCTGGGCTAGTAGCAATTGTTGCCT
>JBJTHA010000145.1:0-6820 GCA_046094265.1 Cytophagales bacterium | reverse complement strand
TGCCTAAATAGAAGAATAATCCTGAAAGTAAAATCCACAGCGAAATTCCTAAATAGCCCGTGTAATAGGTCCATTGCGTCCATGTTGGCTTTAGGGCCAGCACATCGGCTAAGAAAACCACATCGTTTCTCCACGGCAATTTTAGCATGAGGTATTCCAGCGCCAGCCAAAAAAATATGATTGTGAATTTTCCCAAACGGTCGCCCAGTTGCTGATGTGAAAAATTGAAGGCCAAGAAGGCAAGTGCAAATACAATGGCCTGCACTATGGCAGCCACCAACTTGTTTGCATCAAAATGATGGGCTGCAAAGATTGCCACCACCAGTGCCAACAAGATAAACTCAACATTTGTCCAAAAGGAGTCGCGATTTTGAACTTGGTCGACCAAAGCAAACAAAGGAACGAATCCGAAAACAATCAAAACAGGGAAGGGCTTCATCCACTAACCGGCTGCTAGCAAACAAGCCGCTGCTATAAAGAGCACCCAAGGGGCAATCTGATTATTCTTTTTTGCCATCGATGACTACAACAATTTCTCCTTTTACTTCTTTTGACCGAAAATGGTTGAGCACTTCTTGCGCATTGCCCGTTTTTGTTTCTTCAAATATTTTGGTGAGCTCGCGTGAAACAGAAACCAACCGTTCGGCACCAAAAAATTCTACAATCTGCTCAAGCGCCTTCACCAATCGGTGGGGCGATTCATACAAAATAATGGTTCGCTCTTCGTCCGCTAGTTTCTTCAGCAGTGTTTGCCTTCCTTTTTTGTGGGGCAAAAACCCTTCAAATACAAATCGATCGCTGGGAAAACCCGAATTGATGAGGGCGGGAACAAATGCGGTTGCACCCGGTAAACTTTCAATTTTTAGTTCGGCACGCAGGCATTCACGTACCAACAGAAAGCCGGGATCTGAAATCCCGGGAGTGCCGGCATCGGTAATCAAGGCCATCACTTCACCGCCTTGCATTCGTTTAATCAATCCGCCCAGTGTTTTGTGTTCGTTGAAGATATGAAAGCTCTGCAATGGTTTTGAAATCAGGTAGTGTTGTAACAATTTAGATGAGGTGCGTGTGTCTTCTGCTAAAATTGTATCAACGGATTTTAGAATTTCCAACCCACGTAAGGTGATGTCGCCAAGATTGCCAATGGGGGTGGGGACGAGAAAAAGAGATGTACGACTCACTTGTTAATTTGAAAATTAATCAATTTGAAAATTTCAAACCCGAACCTTTCATTAGGTTTTGATTTTATCAATTTCGCCAGCAAGCTGATGATCTTTATCCGTAACGATATTGCCTGCATCGTGGGTATTAAGTTCTATCGTCACTTTATTGTAGACATTGGTCCAAAATGGATGGTGGTTGTGTTTCTCTGCCAGCAGCGCAACTTTTGTCATAAAGCCGAAGGCCTCAATAAAGTCTTTAAAAATAAAACTTTTGGTGAGTTTATTGTTTTTGTGTTTCCACATGGTTGTTTTTTTGAAAGAAAGGTAGTCAAAAAAGGTGACCGGCACCGAGCCTCTATAACGCAATCACTCCTTCTACCGCAGATGCCGAGACGTAGACATCAATTACTGCCTCAGAAGAAGGCATCATCATCTGTACCGTTATACTCGTGTAGTTGCCTTTGTTCGAACTACGCTTGGTAGTGGTGTGGTTAGGGAATAGAGCTGTGATCTGAGACTCTTTTCCCGCTGGCACGATAAACTTAAACGTGTACAAATCAGGCCAGGCGTGATTTTGGTCTAATTTTTCTTTAAGCGATTGTGCCCAGTCTGCCTGCATCTTGTAAAGAAAAAGGCTGACGAAAAATCGTCAGCCCATGTTTGTTGTTTTTTTATTGCGATTAGAAGAACAAGTAACGCTTGTCTTCAATTTTAGCGGCTTCTTTAATGGCTTGCGAAATTCCGTACGATGATTTGCCACTCAAGGTTTGCAATAATTGAGTTTTGTAGGTGCTATAGTCACCTATCTCCGGAGCAACCGTTTTGTTTTTTGTTTCGATGATCAATACACCATTCTCACCAATAAAAGGCTTGGAGCGTTTACCATTTTCTAACGAGAATGCAACACCCACTGCTTTTGGTTCAATCCCTACCGAGGCGAGTGAGTTAGAGTTCAACTTTATATCACTGGCTGAATGCACGGATGCATCACGGCCAAACGCTTGGGCAATTTCTTGTAAGGTGCCTTTTTGTGCATTTAACTTTTCGATGATTTTTTCGCCCTTCAATTCACCTTTTACTAAAGGAGTAATCACTTCTTTTACTTTTTCGAATGGTTTGTACCCCTCGTCTGTTTGTGCAGTCATTATTGCCACTACATAATTATCGTCTAAATCAAATACTTCTGAAACTTTATCAACTTTTCCATCGCGGTATAACCAGGCGACTATTTGACGCGCTTCGCCCAAGTTGCCAATGCGCCTCTCTGAAGCTGTTAAATCGTTTGCTTCCTGCACAAATAGGTTTTCTTTTTTGGCTTTTGCTTTAAACTCATCCACCGTTGATAATTGTGCTGCAAAGTTTTGAGCCTTTACAAAGGCAGCATTTAAAGTTTCATCGCTGGCCGAGATTTGCAACTCGATGGTGGCTACCGAAAACGTGGTGTTGTCTTTTACGGCCGTTACTTCTATGATATGATAACCAAATTGTGTCTCTACCACATCGCCCAAAAGGCCAGTCTTTTTTGCATCGAAAACAGCTTTTTGAAAAGGCTTTACCATTTGGCCAGAAGAAAACCAACCCAAGTCACCACCGCGAGATGCGGTACCATCTGTACCAAACTCACGCGCCTTTGCAGCAAAACTTGCCCCACCTTTTATTTCACCTAAGATTTTGCGCGCCTTTTCTTTGGCTGTTTTCTTGGCCGCATCTGTTTCATTTTCCCACTTGATCAAAATGTGACTAGCCTTTGCATAATAAGTTGTATCGCTTCCAATCTTGGTAACCTTGATCACCTTGTAAGCACCGTTGTCCAAAAATGGACCGATTACGTTGCCTGCGACCAAGTCAGTCGTTTTGATGCTCGCTGGCAAAGTAGACACATTGTATTTGTTGAATGCTTCCTTGCCTTCGGTATTTGAAACAGCAAAAGTTGAGTCGTCTTCTGAAGTCTTGAAGTCAACAGCAAACTTTTGGGCATCGGCTAAAACTTTTGCCGAGTCCGCTGGAGATGCAACTACCGGAAAGGTTACATAAATCAAGCTACGCGACTCAGCAGTCTTGTATTTTTCTTTGTGCGTGTTGTAATAATCTCGCAACTGGCTATCAGTTGGGGTAACCACGGTATCACTGATGGCATAGAAAGGTACGTATAGATATTCAGCCTCTGCCACATCGTTTTGCAAATGATAATCGCGTTCAACTTCTGCATTGGTCACATAATTGGTTTTGATGAGTAGGTTTTCGTATTTAACGCGCTCGCGGCCTAGCTTCAGTTCGTCTTGGAAACTTGCCCAACGGTAGCGCATTTCTTGCCACTGTGCGCGCATTTGTGGGTTACCAACCGGCTCGGGAGTGTTGAAGTTATTCAAGTATTCAACTACACGCTTGCGATCGAATTTGCCAGTTGAGTCAGTAAATGATTGCTTTAAGTTTTCATCTACATTTTTGCCCTGCACCATGTCCCACACCTCATCAGCGCTCACTTGGATGCCCGTTTTTTCAAACTCTGGCCTGATGGCATGTTTTACAGTAAGCAACTCCCAAGCTTGGCTTTGCAACAGCGGCTTTTCGCGCTCGCCTGGCTGGCGCTGAAAGTTCATGATATAGTTGTTTTCTCGCTCCTGCACCATGGTTTGGTACTCTTCGCGCGAAACGCTTTTGCCGGCTATTTCGCCTACCGAATCGTCCTTTTGGAAAATTGAGCGGGGGCCATTGCCAAATAAGTCGTTCAGAATAAATGCTAAGATGGCAACAGCTACAAAGCCTACCACCCATTTTGTCATCTTCTCACGTAAAGTTCCAATCAATGCCATAGTCAGTATGAATAATTCCTGTTAACGTTTCCTAGGCCACTACGCCCATTTTAAAGAACGGCAAATTTAGCCTGTTAAATCAATTCGCCAAAAGGCAAATGGGAAATAATAGCGCTGAAAATCAAATGGTTAGAACTAACTCGGGTCTGGGCTTAAATACCTGGTCGGGTTTTACGATTCGGGATTGTTGACTGCCAGCTTCACCACATCAATGCGCTTGTTTTCTGTTTTCTCTATGGTGAACGAATGACCCTCAATCAATACGGTATCTCCCGTTTGCGGAAAATCTTCGGTGTAGGCCAAAATTAAACCTGCCAGCGTTTCATACTCTCCCGCTGGCAATTGCAATTTGAATTTCTCGTTCAAATAATCAACTTCAAGCCGGGCGCTAAAGCGGAATGTTTGCGCGTCAATCTGCGTCTCAATCAAGTCATCATCGTCATGCTCGTCTTTAATCTCACCAAAAATCTCTTCAATTACATCTTCCATACTTACAATGCCCGATGTGCCGCCAAATTCATCCACCACCAAGGCAATGCTCTTCCGCTCTTTGATCAACTGCACCATCAAATCGTTGGCCATCATGGTTTCTTGCACAATGGGTATAGGGGTAAGGATGTCTTCTATGCGGCCAGGGTTTTTGAATAATGCAGCCGAGTGGCAGTAGCCGATTACATCGTCAATGGTTTCTTTGTAGATCAAAATTTTGGAGTGGCCACTTTGCACAAACGTCTCTTTTAGTTTTTCGATGCCATCTTCTGCGCTGATAGCCGTTACTTCGGTTCGAGGTATCATGCAATCGCGGATGCGGATCGTTTTAAATTCTAAGGCATTGGAAAGAATTTTTTTATCGAGTTCAATTTCTTCGTCCTCATGCCGAACCTTCATCATGTTTTTAAGGTAGTGATTCAAATCAGTGAGGCCGAACAAAGGTTTTTCCTCTGAGTATTCAATGCGCAAAACGTGAATGATGGTTTGCTTAGAAAGGTAGACGATGCTGAATGTAAGTGGAGCGAGCAATACATAAATAATCCGAAATGGGACGGCCAGCGCTGCCAGCATGGCGTTGGGATTGATGAGGAATAGGCTCTTGGGCAGAAACTCAGCTGTAAACAAGATGAATAGGGTGGAGATCAATGTTTGGAATGCCAGCACATAAACTTCATCGTTGAGGCCTGTGGGTAGGTTTTCAGTCAGCCAAGGCTCTATCAACTGTGCCATGTAGATGCCAAAAAGCACCAATGCCAACGTGTTGCCGATGAGAGTGGTGCCAATAAAGCGAGAAGGATTTTTCATGAACTTTGACATGATTTCGCCCCACAAAACACCCTGCTTGGCCTGCAGTTCTATTTGCAGTTTGTTGGCCGATAAAAACGCTATCTCAATCCCTGAAAAAAAGAAGGAAAAAACCAGCGTGGCAAAAATCATAATGTATACGGAATCCATCGGCTACTTTCGTTTGCGGTAATTGTAAACAAAAAACAAAATCAACGAAAGCATGATCGCCCAGTAGGCATGCCCGATACCCAGCGTCATTACCTCATATATGCCAATGATGACAAAACCCGCTGCCAGAGAGAGCAGCACTACATCGAGCAGTTTCATTAGGCTGCAAAGATAGTAAATAGTAAATAGTCCATGGTCAATCGGTTTCTCGGCCATTAGCTAAAGACAGCGAGCTGACAAGATCAATTGTCTTTCACTTCCATCGTGCCCGTAGGGTTCTTGAGCGTATAATACGACATGTCTTGGGCGGCATCCAAACCCGTACCGTAGGCTACATCATTGAAATCTCGAATAGTCACAAATTTTTCGGTGGAGATTTTTTGCGTGCCCGGATACCAAAACAATTCTTCGGTGTTGAGCTGCTGATTTTTCTCGATGTTCTTTACTTCCACATCTCCGCGGCCGCGCCACTTGTTTTCGATTTTGAAATAAAACGCGCTGTTGGCACGAAGGGTAGAAGTCAAGTTTCCGAGTGTGTCTAAAAATTCGATGTACACACCTTCAGGAAATTCGCGGTCGCCATTTTGAAATTCAAAAACGGTTTTGGCTTTGAGATAAGCCTTCACGCGGTCTTTTTCGGTGGTATAGGTGGTAAAATCATGCGCCACGCGCAGTGGCCCGTCATACACTTGTGGTAACGCTTTTTCTTTTTTATTGCAAGACAAAAAAAGCGTGGCGAGCGCAATGGCGGCAAAGCAAGAGCATAAAAAAGTTACTAGTGGCTTCATGTTAAAAAAAGAAGGCTGACTTTGTAGCCAGCCTCTTTACAATCAAATACTTTACCAATTATTCTTTACCGCGTGTGCGTAGTGTTACAGTTTCACCCACCCAGCACTGGCTGATGGTTTTCTTTTCGCCTTCTTTCCAGTTCAATTCGAATAACTCGGTTACTGAGGGGAATTGGACACGAGCTGAGTTCATCTTCGGTTGGTTGCCCGATTTTGCATACATATCAAAGGCGGCAATGTACACAAGTCGGTCTTCAGCTTTGCTCTTCATTTTCGCACAGTCTTTGCCAGCGTTCATGTACAAGTCACCGATTTTCTCGTAAGCATCTTTATTGGTAGGGCTAGCGGCTAACGCCTGACGGAACAAATCACGAGCAGCAACTGGGTTGCCATTTTTTGCCTGAACCGCTCCAAGCAACACCAAGATTTCAGATTTGTCCTCAGCGCCTGTACATAGCGTTTGCGCCTCTTTAAAGAATGATTCAGCCTTCGCCAAATCAGTTGCAATCATGCGCTTGCCTAAGTTCTTTGCCAGACCGCAATCTTTTTCAACTTCGTGGATGGCAAGGGCCGCTTCTAACCAGAGCGGATCGTCAGCACAATTGTCCTC
>JBJTHA010000144.1:0-9558 GCA_046094265.1 Cytophagales bacterium | reverse complement strand
CGCCCTTTTAAAATTTTAGTCGGACAATAGTGATTTTAAAGTAAAAAAACTCGACTTTTAATCTGTTCAAAAAAACAGCTTAGTACCGAGTAGGTTTAGCTGTGTTGGATGTTTTTTATTTTGGTAAGAGTGTCGAGTTTTCCATTTGCAGTCATCTAATCCGTTCGTTTTCACCGAAAGGCAGAATTAACCTCGACTACCGAAGCACCGACAGAATTACCAACTATTACTTCACTTTTACAGACTTCATCATGGCATGCACGGTGGACTGCCACTCCTGCCGAAGGTCTTTCGGGCAATTAAATGAAAAAACCAAAGTCTTGTCTTTCTCTATTAAATATTGAATGTAGGTGTATCGATACACGGGTGATTGCTCGCCTAGCTTCATTTTGTTACCATTTATGCGCGATTCGAACTCATAAAAAATGTATGTTTTGTTGCGAATTGTTTGCAAACCTTCGCTAGAGAAATCTACACGATCATATAAGTTGACTATGCCCGCTTTAAAAAACTTCTTTGCCATTTCTATATTACCGTCTGGCCATTGGGTGGCGGAAATGTTCACGCTGAAATCAGCGGTGCGATTTACATCGGTATATGCGGCCAGCGGAGACCGAACTGACGGATAACGCTGAACAATGTCCTCGGGCGTCATCACCGAAAGGGTGCTGGGCAACAAAACCGTAATTCCCTCGGTGATTTTTGTCTTGTTCATTTTTGGTAGGCTAAAGCTGGTCAGCACAAATAAAAGAATGATTGTTGATATAGGTTTCATCGTTAGGGTTTGTTTCTAGGACATATTGCGGTGAGCCTTTTCGCCAGCCAATTCCACCGCCCACGTTTAATTTATCATAACGATTATGCCCATGGTTTATTAACTTGCGAGCCCAAAATTAATTAAAAACTATGCTCCGGACTCATACCTGCGGTGAATTGCGAATTGGCGATGTAAACAAACAAGTTACCCTGACGGGATGGGTGCAACGCTTGCGCGACAAAGGCAGTTTGCTGTGGATAGACTTACGTGATCGTTATGGTATCACCCAGCTTTTTTTAGAGGAGGGGCAATCCACACCAGCTTTGCTGGCTGCGGCACGCGGCTTGGGGCGGGAGTATGTGGTGAAGGTGCAAGGAATGGTGGCCGAACGCTTGTCAAAAAACGATAAGATGCCCACGGGCGACATTGAGATTAAAGTTTCATCAATTGAGGTATTGAATGCTTCAAAAATTCCACCATTTACCATTGAAGACCAAACAGATGGTGGCGATGACTTACGTATGAAATATCGCTACCTGGATTTGCGCAGAACGCCTGTGCGCGAAAGTTTGCAGCTCCGTCATAAAATGGCGCAGCAGACGCGCGTATATTTGGATGGACTGAATTTTATTGAGGTGGAGACGCCCGTGTTGATTAAGTCAACCCCCGAGGGCGCCCGCGATTTTGTGGTGCCCTCGCGCATGAATCCGGGAGAATTTTATGCCTTGCCACAATCCCCTCAAACCTTCAAGCAATTGTTGATGGTGAGCGGCTTTGATCGTTATTATCAGATTGTAAAATGTTTCCGCGATGAAGATTTGCGTGCCGATCGCCAGCCAGAGTTCACCCAGATTGACTGCGAGATGGCTTTCATCACGCAAGAAGATATTTTGAAAACCTTCGAAGGTTTGGTGCGTCATCTTTTTAAAACCGTAAAGGGAATTGATATGCCATCGGTGCCGCACATGAGCTATGCGGATGCTATGGCCCATTATGGTTCTGATAAGCCAGATACGCGCTTCGATATGAAGATTGTTGATTTGGCTGAGGTGGCAAAAGGAAAAGGTTTTTCGGTGTTTGAAGACGCGCAGCTGGTAGCAGGTATTTGTGCGAAGGGTTGCGCGGGTTACACACGCAAACAAATTGATGAGTTGACCGAGTTTGTAAAGAAACCCCAAATTGGCGCCAAGGGTTTGGTGTATTTAAGATGCGAAGCAAACGGAACATACAAGTCCTCGGTTGATAAGTTTTTTGATGAGATGGAATTGAGCCGCTTTGCGCAAAAATTTAATGCCGATGCGGGTGACTTGATTTTGATTTTAGCAGGAGAAACAGACAAAACCCGTAAAGCACTGGGTGAATTGCGCTTGCATGTGGCCAATCAGCTGGGGCTGCGCGACAAAAACAAATTTGCGCCTTTGTGGGTGGTAGATTTTCCGTTGTTGGAGTGGAATGAAGAAACCAACCGCTGGCACGCCATGCACCACCCATTTACTTCGCCTAAGCCAGAAGACATGGCGTTGCTTGACAGTGACCCGGGTAAAGTGCGTGCCAACGCCTACGACATGGTATTGAACGGAACAGAAATTGGCGGGGGTTCGATTCGTATCCACGATCGCGCCACCCAACAATTGATGTTTAGCAAATTGGGTTTCAGCGAAGAAGAAGCAAAGAAACAGTTTGGATTTTTGATGGATGCCTTTGAATATGGAGCGCCCCCGCATGGTGGCATTGCATTTGGTTTCGATCGGTTGTGCTCGTTGTTTGGAGGGGCAGATTCCATCCGCGATTTTATCGCCTTCCCCAAAAACAACGCAGGGCGCGATATGATGATTGATACACCATCAACGATCTCAGGTGAACAATTGAAAGAGCTGAATATTCAGGTGAAAGTCTAGTCATGAAGCAAGTTTTTTCTTTTTTGTCCATTCTGGCTGTCGCATCTATTTCATGCAAAGAAAATAATGACTGTTGTGCGCAAACACCCAATCCAACCGAACTAAAAGTAAGTATTGGATTGGTGGGTGATGCGGCTGATGTTCAAACGATCACTACTGGGGGTACTGTATTGATGGGCGGCAGTACCGATGTGGATGAAGCGATTAAATGGATGATACGAAAAAGTGGTGGTGGAGATTTCATAGTGATTCGCGCTACAGGATCTACGGGGTATAATGAGTATATCAAAGGCTTGGGTCAACTCAATTCAGTGGAGACGTTGTTAATTGACTCTAGGGATAAAGCAAACTTGGAAACAACGAAAAACGCTATTATGAATGCCGAAGCTCTTTTTATCGCAGGCGGAGATCAAAAGAATTATGTTGATTTTTGGAAAGACACCGAAACAGCCAAGGCCATCCAATATTTGATCGATGTAAAGAAAGCCCCTATTGGTGGCACCAGCGCAGGTTGTGCCATTTTAAGCGGTTATATTTTTGATGCGAAAAATGGGACGGCCGTCAGCGGAGCAGCGCTAGCCAATCCTTTTGATTCGCAAGTAAGCGTTATCAAAAGTTTTATTCAGCTTCCGTTCTTAGACAACGTAATTGCCGATCAGCATTATTCACAGCGTGATCGCCAGAGTAGGCATGTAGTGTTTATGGCGCGCATGCTAAAAGATTTTGGCGTCAGTTTGGCAAAAGGAATTGGGGTGGATGAAAAAACAGCCGTGGCGATTGACGAAAAAGGGCAGTCATTCATTTTCGGGTCGGGCAATGCCTATTTTTTGTTTGCTGATCAATTACCCGAACAGTGTGAATCACAAAAGAAGTTAAACTGGGACAACAACGGGAAAGCCATCCGTTGTTTTGTTTGGGCAGGAACTAACTCGGGTACGGAAGGTTTAAATCTGTCAGCGAATCCCGCGGGACAACCAAATCAGTATTGGACTATTGTTGATGGTGTTTTCAAGTCGAGATAACGGCTTCTTGTTTCTCAAGCATGAAAGAATGTTGACATTTACACTTCGCATTCTTAGCACTACTTTTTTTTACAATCCCACAAAATGAAAGCCGGTAGATTAATCCACTGTACTGGAGCTATCTTACTCGTATTTCATTTCGGTGTTCAGTCTCAATCCATCCGGCAGATTGAGAAAAGAATGCAGTCAGGAAATTGGAGCGGAGCCAAGAGCCTTCTTCAAAAAGCAATGCTTCGTGATTCAAGCAATGTTGAGCTAAACTGGTTACTGACAGAATGGTATTACAATAAAGCAAACCCAAGTCATCAAATTGATTCCGCTTACCGATATTTTGGCCAGTCCGTACGGTTTTACAACGTTCTAAATTCAAAATCTAAAGAACGTTTAAACAGGCAAGGCATTGATGAAAGTGTATTCCAAAATGTGAAAACAAAGATTGATAGCTTGGCTTTTGACCTTGCCAAACAACTAAATACAATCAATTCTTACAATCATTTTATCACAAACTACGCCAAGGCGCCCCAGCAAGCCAGCGCCATTGAGCTTCGCGATGAAGTGGCATTTTTAGATGCATTGAAACAAAATACCTACCAAAGCTATTTCACCTATATTCAAAACTACCCAAACTCACATCGTTTGTCTGACGCTCGGGCGCGTTACGAAAAGCTTCTCTATGAAAGTAAAACAAAAGATGGCACACTTCAGAGTTATGCTAGTTTTATCAATCAATTTCCCCAGAGCCCTTACCGCTTTGAAGCCGAACGCCAAGTGTTTGAATTGGCCACTGTAATTGGCGATTCTTCTGCGTTCATGAATTATTTACGCGAATATCCTCAAAGTAAATTTCGCAAACGCGCTGCCGATTTAGCGTATTACTTTTTCTTTGATGAAGGTGTAAGTCCACCAGCGATGCTGTTAACTGATTCGTTGGTACACGTGCAGAAACTAAATGAAAGCTATTGGGTTCCCTTTTGGGCAAAAGGAAAATACGGATTCATGGATGCTGCTGGGGTTGAGACGTTGGCACCATCCTTTGCAAATATTGCCTCTGAATACAAGTGCGGAATGGTGGAGGCAGATGTGTTGGTGACCAGCGATGGGTTGGTGGCAAGAAACGGAAAGAAAATTTCTAGCAGTGATAAAATAATGGAACCCCTGGGCTTGGGTTTTTGGAAAGTTGGCGATTCTTCGTGTGTGCGAGTGGTTCATTCCGCTGGCCATAAACTTATAAACCAATGTGTGATTACCGCTAATTTGGTTGGCAATCGGTATTTCTGGATGAGAGGGAGTGCAACGTCAGGGATTTACACGTTGACTGGCCGGTTGCTCCTAAAAGGCGATTGGGATGCGGTCGAGTGGATGGAAGGCAATTTGGTTGTTACGAAGCTACAGAAGAAAACCATTTTCACACACGATAACTTACTCCAATTGGCGGAGGGTAGACCTACGAATGCCGATCACGTTTATGATGATGTAAAAATCGTAACTAAGAATCGTCTATTGGTGAGGAATGGCGCTTTGGAGGGAATAATTAATTCAGATGGACAGTTTTTAGTTCCATTAGATCGCCAGTTACTCTCGCTGGAATCGTTTGGATTGGTTCGTAAAGTGGGAGACGATTTTTTCTTTGACAAGGTAGATACACAATTCGCAAGGAGAAAAATCAAATCTTACAAAGAGTATAGAAGTTGGTTACAAGTAATTACTTCCACTGGTACTGAATTATGGGACATCGGTAAGAGAAAATTTTTGCAGCGGCCAGATAGTAGCTGGTTTGCCGCTGGATTACTTTTTGCAAAAAATGGCGATTCTACCAAAGTTTACTTTAATTCTGGACGCACTATCTCGTTTACAAGCGATCAAAAAATTGCGCTGATTCCTTCGCGAGATTCGATTCACGCTTTCGTGGCGAACGAAGGCAGACAAAAAAGGAACGTGTATTCCGTGCATGATGGCACGAAATTATTTGCCGCTGAGTTTGAAACAATTGAGTCGATTAATACAAACCTCTTCTTATTAACCAGAAAGGGGAAGCGCGGAATTCTGTCAAAAGATGGAAAATGGATTGTTGCCATGGATTATGATTTGCTAGTGCCCAATATGCACCCGTTTTGGTCAACCTTCAAGGACAAGAAGTTTGGCTTAGTGAACATCAATACAGGAGCGACCCTCAAAGCACTTTCAACCAAGAACATTATCATCCTCAACCCAGATTTTTTTGGAATGTTTGAAAAAGGAAAATATGGTATAGTCAATGGCAAAGGGCAACCGATAACAAAGTTTGAATTTGACGAACTTTTGCCCTGGAATAAACAATTTGTTTGGGTCAAGAAAAACTTCAGTTGGTCGTTGATTGATGTCGCAAACGGCAGAGCCATTGTCAACAACGTGAATAAGTTTGATAAGTGGATTGACCAGGAAGAAAATAAGTTATACCGTATTCAGAAAGATAACTTCTTTGGGGTCATCAGCTCTCAGTTTGGAATCGTCATCCCAGTCAATTTTTCAATTGTAAAAAATATTGGAAGTTTAGAACAGCCGCTTTACTTCACCGACAAGGAAGTGGAAGAAGCCGGGGTACACGTAGTCATTTACTACGATGCGGCAGGGAAATTTATCCGTAAGCAGGTTTACGAAGATGAAGAATTTGAGACGATTGTGTGCGATGACGACTAGTGCTGTTTTTTCATTGGTATGCTGAACATACACTCTAAAATCAATGCTTGACTACCCGTTTGCGGGTTTGGGAATTTGTAGCCAAAAATCAATACATGCTTTTTCACATCGATTTGAAGAGCTGGAATAAAAGCGGCTAAATCGTGGATGCCACTGAACCAGTCTCCAATAATGCTTACGCGATGGGAGAGAGGCTGTTCAAAGCCGAGCATCAACGCGGTTGGGCTACGCGGCTCCAGCGAGACATCTCCATTCGAAAGCAACAATCGCCTAAAACCGAATGCCTGGTATGTGCCGTAACTTCCACCAATGGTCAGTCGAGTGCGGGTAGCGACAATCCTTGCACTGGCATGACTATAAACCCAAATACCTGGTTCTTGCTTTTGAACAGAATACAATAAATTACTGCCCACGGTAAGTTTGATTTCGCTCAACGCTTTATGGTCTTTGACGATGGGGAAAACCTTTTTTGCACCCAGCCCAAGGGCTAAGTTGCTGCTGCCATCATTGTTTAGATTATTCAGTGCGGCCGTTAACTCGGTGTTGTAGCCAATGCCGTAACATGCAAAATTGAAACTATTCCATTTTAGCCCGTTTTCCCAAGAATTCCACTGACTTTCATGCGTGATTTCAAGATGATGGGGTTCAGCAACATCGGCAGAAGGTATGCCCACAATTAGGGACTGACCATTTAGCAACGTTGCAATACAGACCAAGCATACGCAAGAGAACCTTCCAACAATGTCTTTCATAGTTAGAAGTTAAAGAGACCTTCGTTCAAAAGGTTAAGTGCTTTTTCTTTGTGCGCAGTGTCAATTAAAACTGAAATGTTATTATGGCTGCCGCCAAATGAAACCATGCGTACGGGTACTGAACCCAACGCAGCAAATACCTCTTTTAAAACGCCTTCTTTTTCTGCAAGGGCATTCCCCACCATGCAAATAATAGTTTGCTTTTGGTCTACCTCTATCGTTCCAAAAGTTTTTAATTCCTCCAACAAATCATGCAAATGGCTATCGTCATCAATTGTCAACGACACGGCCACTTCCGAAGTTGAGATCATATCGATAGGTGTCTTGTGCTTCTCAAAGACTTCAAACACCTTACGTAAAAAGCCGTAGGCCAATAGCATTTGCGATGATTTGATGTTGATGGCAGTGATGTCATCTTTTGCTGCGATGGCTTTCACTTGCGCCCTGGTCCCTTTGCTACTGATAATTGTGCCGGGTGCTTTTTCTTCCATCGTATTTTTCAGACGAACGGGCACACCATATTTTTGAGCCGGTACAATGGTGGAAGGATGCAAAATCTTCGCACCGAAGTATGCCAACTCACTGGCTTCATCAAACGTAAGTTCTGCAATCGGCCTTGTCTTTTTTACGATGCGCGGGTCGTTGTTGTGCATCCCATCGATATCCGTCCAAATTTGGATTTCTTCTGCGCGAATGGCCGCCCCGATCAGCGAGGCTGTATAATCGCTGCCACCGCGTTTTAAGTTATCGATTTCGTTTTTATGGTTGCGGCAAATGTACCCTTGCGTGACAATAATATCGGCCTGCATCGTTTCCAGAATCGGTTGTAGGCGGTCGGCAATTTTTTCAAGTTCAGGCTCGTGATTTTCGTCAATCGACATAAAATGAAGTGCCGGCAGCAAACGGGAATTAATCTTCCGCTCCTGTAAGTGATGGTAAAACAGCTCGGTGGAAATTAGTTCGCCTTGCGCCAATAGCTCGCGGTAGCTGCGGTCGTCAAACTTGCCTGCCGCCAGTAAACGAAATAAGCTGAAATAACGGCTGACGATTTCTTCACCCACAGCCTTGTGGCTATCCGATGCATAGAGTTCTTGGATAAACTGTTGGTAATGCCTTTCCAGTTCAGCAATCTCGCGCAGCGCGGTGGAGGGTTCGTGGGCGAGCAACGCCTCGCCAATTCGCACCAAGGTATTGGTAGTGCCGCTCAAAGCAGAGAGTACCACAATTTTTTTGCCGGGCATTCCCAACACCAACTCGGCAATTTTTTTCATTCGCTCGGGCTTGCCCACTGACGTGCCACCAAACTTTACAACTAACATGCTCATCACTTTTTAAGGAGCGCAAATATAAGGTGCATAAGGTTGCCTTAAAAGACGGTCGGACGTGTCAGGTTATTGCTAACGTGTGCGAATGGCTAGAATTTTAACGAAAGAATAACAAAAGCCTTAACAGTTTATTAACAGCTCTGTTTACAACGTGACCTTTATCTTTGACGAAAAAACGCATATGAAGTTAAGAATGATTTTGCTCGGGTTGGTGGTCTCCGTTATCTGTGTTTATTGTGTGGGTAAGAAGCCGGCCGAGACCGCCAAGTCGCTGGAACAAGCCGCATCCGTAGCGGGCGAACAATTTCAGTTGGATACCATTAACAGCGTGATTGAGTGGATTGGTTCAGCGCCTGGTAATTACAAGCATAATGGGATTGTAAAGTTTTCCGCAGGCTCATTGGGTATTGTTGAAAAATCGATTGCCAACGGAAGCCTTCAAGTGAACATGAAAACCATTACTGCCCTTGACCAAACCGGTAAAGACAAGAAGAACTTGGAAGGCCATTTGATGAACGAAGACTTCTTTGAAGTGGAGAAGTTTCCAACAGGTGCCTTTGAGTTTGTCCGCACCAGCAGCGTAAGCGATAGTGCCGGGTATACTTTGCAAGTGGAAGGCAACTTAACGCTGAAGAATGTCACCCAACCTGTGAAGTTCAGGGCCAAGGCATCAATGGCAGAAGGGAGCGTGACAGCCGAAAGTGTGCCCTTTACGATCGACCGAACCAAGTGGGGCATCGTGTACCATTCCGGAGTTATCGGTACGATTAAAGATGAATTAATCAATGATGAGATTGTGTTGAAGGTTAAGTTGAGTGCTGCGAAGCAAAGCCTATGAGAAAGGTTTTCGTTGCCTTTCTAATTACCGTTAGTCTTTCAGTTTATTCACAGCCAACATTTACCTGAAAGCCAACGATGGTTTGAGGGCTGACCTGAAAGCATTCCTCCAACAGAATTGGTTGGCAATGGATAAGCAGGCAACCGAGCAGGGTTTATTCAAGCAGTACCATTTACTGGAAAACAATGATTCTACCAAAGGTTGGGATTTTGTTGTCGTGGTTCAATATCGCGATGACAAAGGATATGAAGGAGTAAAAGTGGAATTTGAAAAAACCAGGCAAAACCACC
>JBJTHA010000143.1:0-2749 GCA_046094265.1 Cytophagales bacterium | reverse complement strand
GTACGGCTATGTTAACCAATTGTTTAGACTAGACAATCTATCGGTGCGTTTCGGCTATTATTTCCCGCATTACAATCAGCGCAAAATAAAAACCACCCGTGCCAAAAGTTTTATCGAAAAAGTGCAATGGTGGAAGAAGAAAACGCCCGGTAAATGAGAACGATTTTTTTTCTTTTATCAGCAATTTTAATAGCCGTCAGTTGTGATACGCCACAGGCACTGCAACCAAACGAAACCGACTACTTTTTGAAATTTTACGGCAGTGATGGAGACCAAACTGGAGTTGATTTTATAGTAAATGATGACGGAACGTTTGTGCTGGTAGGCAATTCTCAGAAGTCCACCACTTCCGATTGGCAGATATACGTTGTAAAGATTGGCCAAACGGGAGAAATAATTTGGGAAGGCACATTCGGCAGCGTCTCGCGTGATGAAGAAGCTAGGGACATTGAACTGCTAAAAAATGGGGAATTGATCATAGCAGGCAATTCGAAACCAAAAAATGTAACCGCACAATCCGATGTCTATTTGCTAAAACTAAATCAAGACGGAGGTTTTGTAGATAGTTTAAGGCAAGAGACAAGAACATCGTTTGAAAATGTAAGTTCTGTTACAGAAGTTACAACGGCATCCGATAGCAGTGAGTTAATTGTGGCCGGCTCTATCAGCGGCACATCGGGCAATGCACAAGATACCGATGCCATGCACATGCGTTTTAAGATTGACAGAAACTTGAACAAGTTGAAACGAGTGAGTGAATTAGAATGGAAAACCCGGCCCACGTTTGCGAGTTTTGACTTTGCGGGCAACCAAAGTGCCATTAAAGTAGAACAATTAGACGATAACACGTTTTTTGTGTTTGGTACCAGCAAGCAGCCAGGAAAATCGTCTGACTTTTGGTATTACACATTAAGCAAAAATGCTAATGCGCCCATCAACAGCACATTCATTGGGGAAGCTACTCAAGATGAAATATTGACTTCGGTAACGCGTTCTGGTTTTCGGGTAGTGCTTACGGGTATCCAATCGGATTCTGTTGTGGCGGCTCTGCTGCCTTTGCCCCTTCCATCTTCGGCTACCACCGTCACTATTCTCAAAATTGATGGAGCAAAGTTCAACCAGCCCCGCTTAGCTATTGGAAAAAATGGCTATTGGGTTGCAGGTGGCAACATTGCCCTTGCACGAACCAATGCCATTGGCAGTCCGTTCGGGGTTGAACAATTTCTTGGGAAATCGGGTTCGAATGTGGGCACCATAACTGAGTTGCAGGACGGGCGGGCGGCAATCATCGGAACCATGCCTTTGGGCGGAGAGGGCAGCAACAACCCAACCAAAATGGTATTCATGAAATTGAATCCCAATGGTAAGTTGGCACCCTAAGCAACAATCGGTTAGGTTACTTTTAGTGTTTTTTTAAAATAAAAACGAGCTGATTTTTAAGTTTCTATGGCAACAGTTCAACAAAGTGAATTACCTACGCATTTGCACAGGTCTTTTTATTGTGTTTTCATCATTTTTGCCTTGGTTGCACTAACAACACTAAACGGTATGGCGCAGCAGTGTAGCGCGCCTGCCCCCGGAAGTCCGCCAGCAACCAGGTGTGGAGCAGGATCAGTAACTATTAGAGCCAACAGTGTGCCCACTGGCACCGTAGGCATATTTCGTTGGTACAACGATGCCACGGGCGGTACACCGGTACGAACCAGTCCGAGCGCAGCAACGGATGTTTATCCTGTATTAGTTAGTGCCACTACTACGTTTTATGTTTCTTTTAGCGCAGGCTGCACAGAAAGCCCGCGTACGCCCGTAACTGCTACGGTAAACCCGCTGCCTTCCGTGCCCAATGTTATACCTGGTTCAAGGTGTGGCGCTGGTGTGCCGGTGCCACTTTATGCCAATACAACTGCTGTAACCAGAATTTTCAACTGGTATACTGCGGATGTTGGGGGTACTCTGCTCAGGCAAAGCTTACCGCTTCTTGAAGACAATTACACACCATCTCCTTTGCCACCCGTTAACACCAACACCACCTATTATGTAACTGTTACCAACACTTTAACGGGCTGTGAAAGCACACCCCGTATTTCCGTTGTTTTTGCTGTAAGAGCGAGCGCACCAACCACTCCGACCGTCACTAACGGCCAGCGTTGTGGCCCCGGAAGCGTAACGCTTAGTGCTAGCGCGGGCACCGGTACTTTCAGATGGTACTCGTCCGCGAGCAGTGGAACGACTCTTTCAACTAATGCATCGTATAGTACTCCCCCCATCAGTAGCACTACCAATTACTTTGTCAGTTTTACAAGGGGGTCGGATGGGTGCGTAAGCACCCGGCCGCAGGTTACTGCCACCGTTAACTCACCCCCCCTTGCGCCCATAGTGGAATCTGGTTCAAGGTGCGGAGGTGGTTCAGTAACGTTGAAAGCGAAGCGTCCTGAGACTACCAATGGTGTTTTTAGGTGGTACACTGCTTTGACTGGTGGCACCGCCCTGCGAACAAGTTTGACTCTTACTGAAGATACCTACTCACCCAATGTACCCGCTACCACTACCTATTATGTAACATTTTCCTTAGCCTCACCCACCTGCGAAAGCAGCCCACGCACACCTGTTGTGGCTTTTGTAAATGATCTGCCGCAGATGCCTGAGAGTATCCCCGGCTCTAGTTGCGGAGGCAATACAGTGGCACCCAGGGCGTTTAACGCAACGGAAGGCATATTTAAATGGTATGACACGCAAACTGGCGGTACGA
>JBJTHA010000142.1:0-2669 GCA_046094265.1 Cytophagales bacterium | reverse complement strand
ACACAATATCAAACAAGCCGGTAAAGGTCATTTCGTGTATTTTGCCTTGGTGAATGGTGATGTTGGAGCAATGGTTGTTATCAATGTTCTCTTGGCCGTTGATCACGCTCCACTCGTCAATGTCAAATGCTTCCACCTCTTTCGCACCCAATTTCGAAGCCATGATCGATAAGATAGCCGTGCCGCAGCCGGCATCCATTACTCGTTTGTTTTGATGATTCATCCCCATTTGACTTTGGATCATCAAGTAAGTGGTTTGGTGATGCCCTGTGCCAAAACTCATTTTTGGTGTGATCACTATTTCGTAGGGATATTTTTTCTCAATGCGATGGAACTCCGCACGGATCAAGCACCTGTCATCAACGATAATCGGCTGGAGGCTTTTTTCCCACTCCTCGTTCCAGTTTTGCTTTTTTACTTTGTCATAAAAAAATAATAGCGGATTAACCTCCGCATACAACGCCTGTATTTCGTTTACGAGTGTTTCGTTAAAACTCTTTTCTTCTGCATATGCCTCAAAACCTTTTTCTGTTTCCATAAAGGTATCGAAGCCGGCTTCGGCAATTTCCGCCATCAATATTTCAGAAAAGTCGGGATCACAAACAACTTGAAGGCGGGTATAGTACATAGTTAACTGGAAACAGTAAGCAAGCCAAAGGTCTGTAAAGAAACTGAATTTTTAGTCTGCTCATTTTACCATAAATTTGATTATGGATCAGAAAATTCTCACGTATAGGGTTTTGTTAAACGAAGAGCCAGAAGGTGGATTTACTGTAACTGTGCCTGCTTTACCTGGCTGTGTTACATATGGTGAAAACCTTGATCACGCGCTGAGCATGGCAAAGGAGGCGATTGAAGGGTATGTTGCCGTTTTGAAAGAAAATAACGATCCAATACCAGATGATAGTGGCACACTAGAGTACTCACTGGCGATCTCAGCCTAATGACGCCAAAAGAAATTATTCGATTATAAGAGCAACATGGTTTCCTGCTAAAGCGGATTAATGGGAGTCATCACATCTTTCAACACCCAATAAGTAAAAAGATTACTGTAGTTCCTTTTCACAGCAAGGATTTACCAATCGGAACGTTGAAAGCGATCTTAAAACAGTCGGGAATCGAGAAGGGCGATTTGAGTTAACACCCTATTTTCTCCACCCTGCGTTCATGCCGGCCGCCTTCAAAAGGGGTGTGAAGAAATTTCTCAAGCATTTTTTCTGCCAGTTCTTTTGACACATGCCGCGCGGGGATGCAAATGATATTGGCGTTGTTGTGCGTTCGTGCCAGTTCGGCCAACTCCTCTTTCCAGCAAATAGCGGCTCGAATGCCTTGGTGTTTATTGGCCGTCATGGCCACGCCATTGGCACTACCGCAAAGCAACAAGCCAAATTCAAATTCTTTCTTCTCGACTGCAGAAGCAACCGGATGTGCAAAATCAGGGTAGTCGGCAGAATCGGTTGAGTAGGTGCCGAAATCTTTGATGACATAACCGCGCGCCACCAACCAGTTTTTCAAATGTTCTTTGTACTCAAATCCGGCATGGTCGGCTCCAACGGCAATGGTCATCTTCTAAAGATTTTGTTGATCGGCCCTTAATCTTGCTTCCTCTTCTTTCAGTTTGTTGCGCACCACTACCGATGAAATATAAATGCTGATTTCGAATAGGATATATAAAGGTAGTGATATCACCGTCAAGCTGAAAGGGTCACCCGATGGTGTAATCACCGCTCCTAAAATCAAAATCACGACTACCGAGTGCTTTCGGTATTTGCGCATCAGTTCAGGCGTAACGATTCCAATTTTAGACAAGAAATACACCACCATCGGAAACTGAAACAATACTCCGCAGCCGAGTACCAAACTCGCAATGGTTGATACATAGGAGGTGACGTCAAACTCATTTACGATGATGTCGCTGATGGAGTAGGTTGACAAGAACCAAATCGTCATGGGGCTTAAAATGTAGTAACCAAAGGCGATTCCCAAGGCAAACAGAAATGAGACTGCAGCCACTGCCCCACGCGAATACTTTCGTTCGTTGGATCGCAACCCCGGTTTAACAAACGACCACAACTCCCAAGCCAAATAAGGAAAAGCGCAGATCAGCCCAATCACAAATGAAGCGGTGAGTGACATCATAAACTGTCCCGTCATGTTTCTACTCTGAAGTTTGAATGGTAGTTCTGTCACGCACAATTCGTTGAACCCAGTTAACTCGGCCAGCGCACACATCCATTTGAATGTAGGGAAATTGATTTGCGCAGGAGCAAATACGATATTGTTAAAAATCCACTTGATGAAAATGAAAGCCACAATCATGAACACCAGCATGGCAATGGATGCGCGCACCACACGCCAGCGTAGCTCCTCCAAATGGTCGAGGAAAGACATTTCTTTTTCGTCAGACATGCTTCAACATGGTTTGTCTTTCAGGGTGGAGTTACTTATTAGCTGAACAGCGGAAATTTTTTCATCAACGCGTTTACCTTGCGTTTTACAGCTTTCAAATGTTTGTCGTCTGCTGGCTTTTGCAGTGCCTCGTCAATGAGGTCAACCACCTTTACTACGTCTTTTTCTTTCAGGCCGCGTGTGGTTACAGCAGGTGTGCCGATGCGCATGCCCGATGTTACCATTGGTGATTGGGTATCGAACGGCACCATGTTTTTATT
>JBJTHA010000141.1:0-6434 GCA_046094265.1 Cytophagales bacterium | reverse complement strand
CCTTTATTGATAGTTGCCTTCTTAGCTCCGTCAATTTCCACTGATGCACGCTTCACGCGCTGAATAACGGCAATCATAAAAGATTGATTTAGTAAGTTTGCAAAGACCCCGACTCATGCACCCAATGCCCCGCGTGGTTGGCAGCAGCCAAGGCCACCAGCGCACGCGCTACTTTTGCGGAGTCTATTGCCTTGTATTTGGTGGGAATGAGTTTACCAAAAACTTTGTAAAAGAACTGCGCAGCTTCTTCGCCTGCGCGTTGATCGGGGCGGTCGCCTAAAAGCAACGAAGGGCGCACAATGTGGAAACTTTCGAACCCAATCTTGCCGATTTCCTCTTCTATCTCGCCCTTCACTCGGTTGTAAAAAATCGAAGAATTTTTATTTGCACCCAATGCCGATACCAACAAATATTGACGCGCCCCGTTGTTCTTCGCAATTTTTGCCAGCGCCAACGGAGCATCAAAATCCACGGCTCTAAAAGCTTGCTTCGACTTCGCCTGCTTCATGGTAGTGCCCAAGCAGCAAAACACATCATCAGCTATCAGCTTGCTGGCGTTTGCGTCTAATTCAGTCAACGGAAAAACAACAACCTGTAGCCTTGGGTGATTGATCGACAATGGCTTACGAGCAATGGCGATCACTTTGCTGTATCGCTCACTCTGCAAAAGCAATTGAAGCAATTGCTGGCCAATCAACCCCGTAGAACCAATCAATAATGCAGTTTTCGCCATATTAAAAAACCTGTTGAATTTCCTTTTTCAATTCCGACAGTGCCAACGAAACCAAATCTACTTTCTTCTCCATCGCCATTTCAAAAATCTTTTTCGACAGGTCAATGCTCTTTGCATCGGGCATCAGCCGGCTGGCCGCCTCGTTAATCAAAATAATCAAGTCTTCTTTCGCATTTTTGATTTGGCTCCATACCTCTTCGCTCATGTACACCTGTTGCGATGCGTTGTGGTTGTACTCGCTGCGGATTTCGTCCAACAATACTTTTTGAAAATCTTTGGCCGAAAAAGCCGGATTGTTCAACCGAATCAAAAGGTTTTGTGGCGATATGCGCTCTAAAAAAAGTGTCATACGCTCGTAAGCTTGCAACCGGCTGGGCAAAATGGTGTCTACGCTACGCCCGCGCACGTCCAGCTTTTTTAATTCGATCTCGCGTTGAATAAACGACCGCACCATCAGATATACGGCATACAACACCAGCGAAGCGGGTACAATCACTTTAATTAGGTCAAGGGCTATGTTCATGGAATTTGTTTGGTCTAAATTATGTTGGAAAATTAGATAATTTTGGCTCGCTTTCTAAATATGTTCGATAACCTTCAACCCGTCACCATCACACCACGCGCAGCACAAGAGGTGATGTCTATCATGCGCACCAAAAACATACCTGAAGGTTATGCCCTGCGGCTGGGCGTAAAAGGGGGCGGCTGCGGAGGCGTATCGCTCATCATCGGTTTTGATAAGCAAAAACCCAATGACCTCTCCTACCAAATTGATGGCGTGACGGTGCTGGTGGATAAAAAACACACCATGTACCTCATCGGCAAGAAAGTGGACTTTTACGAAGGTGCCGATGCCAAAGGGTTTATGTTTGTAGAGATGCCGTGATGTAATTTTTAGTACGGCTAGTGCACTACGTCAATTACGAGGTCTTGACTCTAATTCCTGTAGTTCTTTTACTATTCTACTGTCCTTTGCTGTCTCAACTGGTGCGTTATAATACTTCCAAAAGTCCACGTTAACCAACGCTGCCTGTCCTTCGACACTTTTGTTAATATTCATCAGTTGACCCTTTGAGTAGTCCAAATTGTCTTGCACTACTTTGTTAACAAATAGCTCCTTGATAAAAGACTGCTTAACAATGATCTCATTTGTTGTCTTATTAAACAAGTTGTAGGTGTCCTCCTCTCTTTGGTACTTTAAATACATTTTATCTTCAATCTCTTGAAATTCAAACAATATTTTAAAAGATGTTTCTTGTAGCCCGTATGGGTCTGGCAAATTAAGGTATCTTCGGTAATATTGCCCATCTACCATTTGCATTTTCAATTCAAGCTTTAAGATGGAAAAGTCATCGCAGTCGATGTACATTTCGGTGGATTCACTTGGACTTTTTATTCCGGAAATTTTATAAGCAGCCTGATCGTTGTATGTCAAGATACTATCAACCACAAACTTCCATCCTTTCACATTAACTGGGCCAAATCGATGTTTTATGTAATTGTCTTCCATCAGGTCAATGATAGAATTTTGTCTATCGTATTCTCCGTTGATGGGGTGTCGCTTATTGATACTTCTTCTGACTTCAATTATTTGTACATCCTCATAGCCTGGATTATAGTCCTTGTAATTAAATTTTAAGGCTGCTTCAAGCAATTCAACCGGTTTTTCATTTTCTATCTGAAGGTCGCGGAAAAAACCTTCGATTGAAAAAGGTTTCATGGGGTAGTTATCTGGAATTCTCGCAACGGCTTTCTTAACGATTTCTTTTCCAGACAGTTCTTTTTTTGAAGCTCGTATCATCACTTCTTCAAGCAGAGTAGGGCTTTGTTTTAACTCTACAACATTTTCTCGCTCAAGCATGTGGACGACTTGTGATTTAAACTGATCATATCCAATTACCGAGATTATCAACGTATCCTGAGCAAACAACGATGGCACGTGAAATAAAAACCTTCCCTCAATGTTGGAAGTAGTCCCAATGGATTTGCCTTTTACATAAATGGAGGCATACGGAATTGGTTCCTGTAACTTATGATCAATGAGCTTACCTGATATTGAAACAAAAATTTCTTGGGCAAATGAATTAGTCGACAAAACAAGAAATAAAAAAAGGGTTTTCATCGATAGCAGCATTTTATCGAAGACGTTGATTTTTTGTTGTTGTTACAGCTGTCAGCTTGAGGAAAAGCGTGAAAATTAAAGCCAACGACCAAATATATGCAACTTCCTGGCCTTAATCGTCCCCAAAAGAAACACTCTGAGCGGCAAGAACAGAAAACAAGATAGAAAGCAACAACGCAGTCCGCAGTTGTGCTTTCAATCCGCCCAGCATTGAACCGGTTAGGTGGCGGGTATTTGAAACACCCATTTCAAATCGATTTGTGAACATAAAACCAGATTGATGTATCTTTGCAAGATTATTAAACCCTATGGCGCTTTACAACCGCATCAACGGCAAAGAACTAAAAGCCCGCCTGCAGCAAACCGAGCAGGCGCGCACCACCATTTCATTTTACAAGTACCACCGCATTACAGAACCCAAAACTTTTCGCGATGAACTCTATCGCCTCCTGGAGAGTCTGGAAGTACTGGGCCGCATTTATGTAGCCAAAGAAGGCATCAACGCACAGATCAGTGTACCCACTTCACTTGTCGAAGACTTTAGAGAAAAGTTATATAGCATCAATTTTCTTAATGGCATTCGCTTGAACACCGCGGTAGATGACAATGGAAAATCATTCTTCAAATTAAAAATATTGGTGCGCAACAAAATTGTTGCCGATGGGTTAAACGATGAAACCTTTGATGTAACCGACAAAGGCACGCATGTGAATGCCAAAGAATTCAACAGCCTTGCCGAAAATCCGAACACCATCATCGTGGACATGCGCAACCACTACGAAAGCGAAGTGGGTCATTTTAAAAATGCCATTTGCCCGGATGTAGACACTTTCCGCGAAGAACTAAAAGTGGTGGAAGACATGCTGCAAACGGAAAAAGATAAAAACCTTTTGATGTACTGCACTGGGGGTATCCGCTGCGAAAAGGCAAGCGCGTGGTTCAAGCATCGCGGATTTAAAAATGTTTTTCAATTAGATGGCGGCATCATTGAATATGCACGTCAAGTAAAATCACAAGGGTTAGAGAACAAATTTGTAGGTAAAAACTTTGTGTTTGACGAGCGCTTAGGCGAACGCATTTCAGATGACATCATCAGTACGTGCCACCAATGCGGCAAACCTTGTGACACGCACACCAACTGCAAAAACGATGGTTGTCACTTACTCTTCATTCAGTGTAAGGAGTGTGCAGAAAAATTCAATGGCACCTGTTCCAATGAATGCAAAACCGTTCTTGAATTGCCTGCGGCAGAACAAAAGAAAATCCGCATAGGCATCAACAAAGGGCGACAAGTGTTTAAGAAAGGGCGTGTGACGGAGAAGGTCGGTAGCTAAATTGCAAGTAGTGAATAGTTGTTGGTTATCGGTTGTTGGTTTTTCGTAGTCGATCAGTAACCCGTATTTGGACGTCCATTTCGAATATCTAACTTCGAACTTCAAATCTCAAAAATCCAATGAGCTCATCGGCTATCAACATCGGCATTATCAACATCAGCGACCGCGCCAGTCGTGGTGAGTATGAAGATATTCCCGGCAAGGCGATTGTAGCGACTCTCAATGAATTTTTGAAAAGCATTTGGATGCCTGTCTATACAGTCATTCCAGATGAGCAATACTTAATTGAGCAGACCCTGATTGAAATGGCCGATCAGCAAAATTGTTGCTTGATTGTAACATGTGGAGGCACCGGCCCAGCTGTGCGCGATGTAACGCCCGAAGCAACAGAAGCAGTTTGCAACAAAATGATGCCCGGTTTTGGGGAACTGATGCGTAACGTGAGTTTGCAATACGTTCCCACCGCCATTTTATCACGACAAACAGCTGGTATTAGAAATAAAACTTTAATCGTAAATTTGCCAGGCAAGCCAAGGGCCATCAGGCAATGTCTGGAGGCCGTCTTCCCCGCAATACCGTATTGCATCGATCTTTTGGAAGGCCCCTTTTTGGAATGCAATGAGTCAGTGATAAAAGCCTTTAGGCCGCAAGGATAAAGCAGTACTTTATATAACATTCGTTCAAACCCTCGCACCGCATGGCAAGGATAAAATACTATTACGACACCGAGACGTGTAAGTACGAACGCATCAAAACCACCACCAGCGACATTGTGTTGAATACACTCGGTTTGTTGGCACTCACGCTAGGCATGGCGGTGGGCATTGTGTTTCTATTCTACAATTATTTCGAATCGCCACGCGAAATGTTTTTGAAAAATGAGGTGAAGGAACTCGAATACCTCTATCAAAATCTGCAGAGTGAAGTGGCGAAGCTTGATAAAGAATTGGCAAGCATGCAATACCGCGATGACAACATTTACCGCGCTGTGCTGGGCGCAGAACCGATAGACCCCAGCGTGCGAGAGGCCGGTGTAGGCGGTGCCGATCGCTACGAAGAAATCAAAAAGAAAAACATTGTGCACGAAGATGTGGTGCTGAAACTCTACGAGCGCGTAGATAAACTCAAGCGCAAAGTGTACATCGAATCGAAATCGCAAGATGAGATTATTGCGTTGGCCGAGAACAAAGAAAAATTATTTGCCGCCATCCCCGCCATTCAACCGGTAGCTAACAAACAACTTATCGCCTTGGCCTCCGGTTTTGGCATGCGCATTCACCCCGTATACAAAGTGCGCAAGATGCATACAGGTGTAGATTTTGCCGCACCTATTGGTACCCCAATTTACGCCACAGCCGATGGCACCATCGATAAACTGGAAGTGAGTTTTAGCGGCTACGGAAAGGTGATTGAGATTGACCATGGTTTTGGCTACCGCACGCGCTTCGCACACATGCACGGTTTTGCAGTGCACCAAGGGCAGCGCGTAAAACGTGGCGATCTGATTGGCTACGTGGGCGACACGGGATTATCTACCGCACCGCACTTGCATTACGAAGTGTTTGTCAACGGTGTACTGGTAAACCCCATTCACTATTTCTTCAACGACCTGAACGCTGCCGAGTATGCGAAAATTATCGAGATTGCATCGGTAGAAAACCAGAGTTTGGGGATGTAGTTCGGTTATTCATCTAACCGTCTTTTAATGTCATCATAGGCAAATTTGATGATAGCTTTTATGGCCTCGTCATCAATAGACGAAGATAATTGGAGTTTGATGTGGCGCATGTGTTTACCGTTGCCTTCTAAAATTTTTGTTTTGTCGGGGAGGTAGGCGCCATAAAAGAAGCCGACATTTACATGGGCTTTGAAGGCATTGACATAGGCAAAGGGTGTGTTGTCAATGCAGGCCATGGGGCAGTTATCATGGAAGATGGGTTGCACATCTGTGCCGCAATTTTTGATTTGGTTGAACCACTTCACCGCCAATGGGCGCAACGCTGGCACTTTGGTTTGCAGCCACTCTTCCATGGTGATTTTTTGGAAGTCTTTTTCAGTGTAGCGGAGGAGGTTGGAGGCGATAAAACTCATACTCAATTTAGCTCTCAAGCAATAAATTTGCTATTGAATATCAACAAATAAATTCATGCTTTTTCAACAAGCTTCTTTACTTTCTTAATGTCGTATGACGAATTTTCTCGGCTCATAAATGTTGTTACATTTCCATATTCTGCCCCTTCTAATG
>JBJTHA010000140.1:0-9900 GCA_046094265.1 Cytophagales bacterium | reverse complement strand
GTTTATCAGTAAGAACAACGAATTGGTTTTTCAGGCAGGAGCAGGTGTGGTCGCCAAGTCAACCCCTGAAAGCGAACTGCAAGAAGTGAACAATAAAGTGGCAGCTTTGCGCAAGGCCATTGAACTGGCCGAACAGATATGATTTAAGTTTCAAAATACAGCAACAGAATATGAAGATTCTTGTGTTAGACAATTACGACTCGTTTACGTATAACCTCGTGCATATTATCAGAGAATTAGGGTATGGCATGGATATTCATCGCAACGACCAGATTTCAGTTGAAGCGGTAGGCCAGTACGATAAGATATTACTTTCCCCGGGGCCGGGTATTCCTGATGAGGCGGGTATCATGAAACAGGTTATCCGGCAATACGCGCCTAATAAAAGTATTTTGGGGGTTTGCTTGGGACACCAAGGTATTGCAGAGTGTTTTGGTGCGAAGCTGTTTAACCTGCCTCACGTGTTGCATGGCGTTACGTCTACTTTGCAGGTGATTGACGAGGAAGAGAGGTTGTTCGCGGGCTTGCCGCAGCAATTTACGGTGACACATTACCATTCTTGGGTTGTCGAAGCAACAACACTACCGGAGGAAATTAAAGTAACATCGACCAATGAGCAGGGCTTGGTGCTGTCATTGGTCCATACGCAGTTTGATGTGCGCGGGGTGCAGTTTCATCCCGAATCCATCATGACAGAACATGGCAAACAAATCATCAAAAACTGGTTGTCTACTTGAAAATGATATCAATGCTAATTTTCTAATGACTGGGAATGAAGACAGTACTGAACGAGTTAATTGACCATCACTCGCTGACCAAAGAGACAGCTCGGCACGTGTTGCTCGATTTGGCTTCGGGGAAATACAATCCGGCACAGATGTCCGCTTTCATGACTGTATATATGATGCGCAGCATCAAGACGGAAGAACTGGAAGGCTTCCGCGATGCAATGTTGGAGCTATGTTTACCAGTGAAATTAGATTTGCCGGTAATGGATGTTTGCGGCACGGGTGGTGATGGCAAGAACACTTTCAATATCTCTACTTTGTCGGCATTTGTTGTGGCAGGAGCAGGGCAGCCCGTGGCCAAGCATGGTAACTACGGGGTTTCTTCCGTGTCGGGCTCTTCAAATGTGTTGGAGTATTTTGGTTATAAATTTTCCAACGATGTATCCGAATTGAAGCGCAGTCTGGACCGTGCCAATATTTGTTTTATGCATGCTCCTTTATTTCATCCTGCTATGAAGAATGTGGGGCCAATTCGAAAGGAGCTAGGCGTAAAAACATTTTTTAACATGTTGGGACCGATGGTGAACCCTGCATTCCCGAAAAAACAATTGGTAGGCGTTTTTAATTTGGAGCTGGCTCGGCAGTACGCGTACCTGTATCAACAAACCGATAAAGAATTTTTGATTTTACATTCGCTTGATGGCTTTGATGAAATTTCATTAACGAGTCCGTTTAAATTTTTCTTTAACGGAGGTGAAAAATCGCTTGCGCCTCGCGATCTACAATTTGATAAATTGAGCTTACAAGACTTGAAAGGCGGTGAAGCTGTTGAAGAGGCAGGAAAGTTGTTCATTCAGATTTTGGAAGGAAATGGAACAAAAGCGCAAAATGCGGTGGTGCTTGCAAACGCAGGCATGGCACTGTATTGCGCAGAGCAATCGGGCACTATTGATGACGCTTTACAAAAAGCACGAGAGTCTTTAGATTCCGGCAAAGCATTGAATTGTTTTAAAAACCTTATTGGCAACTAACGTATTTCTCAAATTATTGAATCAACGCATTACCGAATCATCGAATTGAGCATGAATATTCTGACGCAAATTGTAGAACACAAACGCAAAGAAGTTGCTGAACGCAAGGCGCTTTATCCGGTTCGATTGCTGGAGCAAAGCATCTACTTTCAATCGCCCACAGTGTCGTTGAAAAAATATATTCAGCGCCCGGATAAGTCAGGCATCATTGCTGAAATCAAGAGGAAATCGCCCAGCCGCGGAGTGATTAATGGCGATGTGTCGGTTGAACGAATTTCTCTAGGCTACATGCAAGCAGGCGCCTCGGCATTATCGGTTCTTACAGATAAAAACTTTTTTGGAGGCAGCAACGAGGATTTAATGACTGCGCGCAAGTTTAATTTTTGCCCTATTCTGCGCAAAGATTTTGTGGTGGATGAATATCAGCTTTTTGAGGCAAAGTCCATTGGGGCGGATGCAGTATTGCTGATAGCCGCGGTGCTTTCACCCCTTGAAATTAGGAACTTGGCCAAACGTGCCAGGGAGTTAAACCTCGAGGTACTATTGGAAGTACATTCACGCGAAGAGTTGGACCGTAGTATGGATGCCGAAATTGATTTGGTGGGAGTCAACAATCGAAACCTCCAAACATTTGAAATGAATGTTGATTTGTCGCGTGAGCTGGCGCCCCACATTCCAAACAAGTTTGTGAAAGTGAGTGAAAGTGGTATTGAATCTCCACAAGCGATTGTCAATCTCAGGAAATTCGGGTTCCAAGGTTTTTTGATTGGTCAGACATTCATGGCTCAAAGCAGGCCAGGGGAGGCAGCACGTCAATTTATTGCAGAGCTGAATCGAATAATGGATCAAACTAAATTGTGATGAAGTTGTTGAAAATTTGTGGTATGCGAGATACTTCAAATATCAATGAGATAGCGAATCTGCGCCCTGATTTCCTCGGATTCATTTTCTTTGCGCAATCGCCACGGTATGTTGGGGTAGATTTTGTAGTGCCGCCTATGTCAAAGGATATCAAAAAGGTGGGCGTATTTGTGAATGAGAAGTTGGTTGTCGCAAAACGCATTGCGCAAACGCAGCAGCTTGATTTTGTGCAACTGCATGGGGATGAATCGGTGCAGTATGTTGCTTCTATGAAGGAGACAGGTATTGGCGTGATCAAGGCATTTCGCATAGCTGAACAGTTTGATTTTGAAAACGTTATTGAATACCAGCCTTACTGTGATTATTTTTTGTTTGATGCGCGTGGAAAGGATTACGGTGGTAATAACAAAGTATTTGACTGGCGCTTGCTCTCGCGGTATAACCAACGAGTGCCGTTTCTGTTAAGTGGAGGATTAAAAGCTGAGAACTTAGAGGATGCGTTGGATGCCGTTAGTAGAATGAATTGCGCAGGCTTTGACCTTAACAGCGGGGTTGAGGTTTCGCCCGGAATAAAAGACACGAATGCGGTAGAGAGGGTATTGCAAATCTTAAATTGAAAATCTGAAATCTTATTATGAAATATCAAGTGGACGAAAATGGGTATTACGGACGTTTTGGAGGGGCTTTCATCCCAGAGATGCTGTACCCCAATGTGGAGGAACTTCGAGCAAGTTATTTAAATATCATCCACACGTACGGGTTTAAACAGCAGTTTGATTTGCTGCTCCGCGACTTTGTAGGACGACCTACACCTCTCTACTTTGCCAAACGCTTGTCAGAAAAGTATCGCGCAAATATTTATTTGAAGAGAGAAGACCTCTGCCACACGGGCGCGCACAAAATCAATAACACGATAGGTCAGATTTTGGTGGCGCAAAGGCTCGGTAAGAAAAAAATCATTGCTGAAACTGGTGCAGGGCAGCACGGAGTTGCCACTGCAACTGTTTGTGCGTTGATGGGAATGGATTGTATTGTATATATGGGCGAACATGATATGGCACGGCAGCGCCCCAACGTAGAACGGATGAGAATTTTGGGAACGGAAGTAGTACCAGCCTTGAGCGGGAGCAAGACGTTAAAAGATGCGACAAATGAGGCCATGCGCCATTGGATTAACCACCCCACTGATACGCATTATATTATTGGGTCAGTAGTGGGGCCGCATCCTTATCCAGATATGGTGGCTCGTTTTCAATCTGTAATCAGCGAGGAAATCAAACAACAGCTCATCACAGAAATAGGGAATCCAAGCCCAGATTATGTGATTGCATGTGTGGGTGGTGGAAGCAATGCCGCGGGTGCTTTCTATCATTTTTTGAATGACGAATATGTGAAACTGGTGGGCGTGGAGGCGGCAGGCAAAGGTGTTGACTCTGGACAATCGGCAGCGACAACCGCGTTGGGTAAAGCAGGTGTACTACATGGAAGCAAAACGTTGTTAATGCAAACCACTGATGGACAAGTAGTGGAGCCGTATTCGATTTCGGCAGGGCTGGATTATCCCGGTATCGGCCCGTTGCATGCTCACTTGTTTGAAACGGGTCGCGTAACTTTCTTAAGTGCAACGGATGATGAGGCCATGGAGGCTGGTATTGAATTAAGTCGCACCGAAGGAATTATACCCGCCATAGAAACCGCGCATGCATTGGCTGTCTTATCAAAAATAGAGTTCGATAAAGATGACGTGGTGGTGATCAATCTGTCGGGTAGGGGCGATAAAGACCTGGACACGTACATCCAATGGGGTAAGTACTGATTTCAGGTTAATGATTCAAGAATTAAGACTTTTGCAATGAATAGAATTGAAGATTTGTTTTCACGAAAGAAGAGTAACATCCTTTCTGTTTTCTACACCGCTGGCTTTCCCAATTTAACCGACACCGTTTCAATCGCGAGGGAGTTAGAAAATGCAGGCGCTGACATGATTGAGATTGGTGTTCCGTTTTCTGACCCGATTGCAGATGGGCCAGTAATTCAAGACAGCAACAATGTGGCACTCGCCAACGGAATGACGGTGCCATTGCTATTGGCGCAAGTAAAAGACATTCGGCAATCTGTGAAACTCCCAATTGTTTTGATGGGCTACCTCAACCCGATTATGCAGTATGGCGTGGAGCGCTTTTGCCAAGAGGCTTCAACAGCAGGCGTAGACGGTGTAATCTTGCCCGATATGCCCATGCTGGAGTTTGAGCGAACCTATGCACCCATATTTGCACGGTATAACTTGCTCAACACATTTTTGATTTCCCCCACTACATCAGAAGCGCGCATCCGGAAAATAGATGCTGCCACCAAAGGGTTTATCTATGCTGTTTCTTCTTCCAGCACCACGGGCGCAAAAGGCGCGTTTACGGCAGAACAACACGATTATTTTAAGAAACTACAAGGCTTTAAGTTAAAGAACCCATTCCTCATTGGATTCGGCATTTCAAATCAACTTACTTTTTCCGTGGCGTGCAAGTACGCGCACGGGGCAATAGTTGGCAGTGCGTTTATTTCCCATCTACTTCAGTACCAATCAGAAAATATTCAATCGTTTGTAGATAACATCAAACCAACATGAGGATGGGATACTTAATCGTTTTCGTTAACGCTAACGATTGAAATTGGTCTAATTTCTTTTTCAAGCCTTATCTTTGCGCACAAGACGATGAAAATGACAGCCGAGAAATCAGTTCAAATAGATAAGGCAATTTTGTTAAAGGCTTACTCGTTAATGTGCACAGCCCAACGCATGGCTGCGCTTTATGACGAGCAGCGCGACATTTGTTCTAAATATGTTCACAGCACCTCGCGCGGGCACGAGGCCATCCAACTGGCAGCAGCGTTTCATCTGCGCCCTGAAGATTACGCGTCACCGTATTATCGTGATGAATCAATTCTGCTGGGCATCGGCATGCAACCTTGGGAGTTGATGTTGCAATTGATGGCCAAAAAAGATGACCCCTTTTCCGGAGGTAGAACGTACTACGGCCACCCCTCGCTGAGGAGGGCTGGTATGCCAGTGATTCCTCACCAAAGCTCGGCAACAGGAATGCAAGCTATTCCCGCCACGGGCATGGCACATGGTATTTCATATTTAGAGTCTCAAAGGTTGGCCAAAGATCAACATGCGGTGGTACTCTGTTCACTTGGCGATGGTTCGGTAACAGAGGGGGAAGTGGCAGAGGCCTTTCAAATGGCCGTATTGAAAAAGTTACCGATCATTTATTTGGTGCAGGACAATGATTGGGGAATATCGGCAACGGGCGATGAGATGCGCACGATGGATGCATACGAATATGCGTCAGGATTTAAAGGTTTAGAACGCATGCGGGTAAACGGTGCTGATTTTGTGGATAGCTACTTGGGCATAGAACGGGCCTTCGCCTATGTGCGAGAGCAGCGTGCACCGATATTGGTGCATGCCAAATGTCCGTTGTTAGGCCACCACACTTCCGGTGTGCGAAAAGAGTGGTACCGTGGCGAAAACCTAAACGAACACCAGCAACAAGACCCTATCAATCAATTGGAGAGCTACTTGTTGGAAATGGGAGAGTCAAAAAAATCGCTGGCACAATTGAAGCAAGCGGCTGTTGAAAAAGTAACTGCTGATTTCGCTAAAGCCGTGGCGATGCCAGATGTGAACCCCACCTCTTTTGACCAACACGAGTTTGCCCCGACTCCCGTCAGAGAAGAAACAGGCGAACGAACACCCGAAAAAGGAGAAAAGGTTGTGATGGTAGATGCTGCACTACATGCAATAGATGAGATACTCAAACATTATCCTGAAGCCATTTTTTATGGCCAAGATGTAGGCCGCAGGTTGGGAGGTGTATTTCGTGAAGCCGCAACGTTGGCAGCTAGATATGGTGATGACCGTGTTTTCAACACCCCTATTCAAGAGGCCTACATCGTAGGTTCCACTGCCGGCATGAGCGCGGTGGGCGTAAAGCCCATTGTTGAAATTCAGTTTGCCGATTACATCTGGCCGGGCATGAATCAATTAGTGGAAGAGCTTTCGAAGAGTTGCTACCTCACTAATGGAAAATTTCCGGTGCAGTCGTTGATACGAGTGCCAATAGGCGCGTATGGAGGTGGTGGGCCTTATCACTCAGGGAGCGTGGAATCAACTTTACTTACTGTTCGCGGCATTAAGGTAGTGTATCCGAGCAATGCTGCCGATATGAAAGGTTTGATGAAGGCAGCATTTTTGGACCCAAATCCGGTGGTGATGTTGGAGCACAAAGGTCTGTATTGGAGCAAAGTACACGGAACGCTGGAAGCCAAAACGGTTGAGCCGGGTAGTGATTACGTGGTTCCGTTAGGCAAGGCAAATATTGTTTTGCGTGCGCATGAGGAGTCAATTGAAAAAGGTGAAACGGCTATTGTTATTACTTACGGCATGGGGGTGTATTGGGCAAAGGAAGCAGCTAAACAATTTCAGGGTAGGCTTGAGGTATTGGACTTACGCACGCTTAATCCTATCGACTGGCAAGCGATTGTGGAATCAGTGAAAAAGCACGCACGTGCCATGGTACTTACCGAAGAACCTTTACTGAATTCTTTTGCTGAGTCCTTGGCCGGCCGTATTTCAAAAGAATGCTTTGCGAATTTAGACGCACCCGTGTGGACAGTAGGTGCCGCTAACCTGCCTGCTATTGCCTTAAATGTAGAGTTGGAAAAGATGATGCTTCCTTCGGCCGAGAAAGTGGTTGTAGAACTACAGAAGCTATTGAGTTATTGACGTGCCGAACGTGGCAGCAGTTTTATCAGCGCGGTCTGTAGGTTACATTTTCCTATCACGAAGTAATGAAAAACTGCGCGAACCATGCCTATTTGAATGAGTTCAACTCAAGAATTTATTTATGGTAGAACAACAGATAGCATCGCGAATTTTAATGATTCGCCCCGTACGATTTGCCTTCAATGCGCAAACTGCGGTGAACAATGCATTTCAAAAAGTGGGTGAAGCGGATGTGCAACAGCAGGCACTGCAAGAATTTGATGACTTCGTGAAAATTCTCCGTTTAAATCAGATTGATGTTATCGTAATCAACGATACAGAACTGCCACACACGCCCGATTCGATTTTTCCCAACAACTGGCTTTCATTTCATGCGCCTGACCGATTGGCATTGTATCCTATGTTTGCACCTAATCGGAGGCTTGAGCGAAAGCAGGCTGTGTTAGATTTTGCACGGCAGTCTGGCTACACCGCTGTTCTAGACCTCACAAACTTTGAGAGCGAAAATCGGTTTTTAGAGGGAACGGGCAGCATGGTACTAGATCGCGAAAACAAAATTGCCTACACATGCCTATCGCCACGCACCGATTTGGCAGTTCTTAAAAAGTTTTGCGAGGAGATGAATTATACTCCTTGTACTTTCCATTCATTCGATGCACGACAAATTCCAATTTACCATACCAACGTGATGATGTGTATTACGAAAGAGCTGGCTGTGGTATGTTGGGAGTCTATCCAGGACGGTGCGGAAAGAAAACAATTGGAGCAAACAATTGAGGCTACGCGCAAGCAAGTGATCGAGATTTCATTGGCCCAAGTTGATTCATTCGCAGGAAACATGCTACAAGTACAAAACCAAAAAGGTCAGTGCTTGATGGTGATGTCTAGCCAGGCATTTCAATCGCTTACCACCATGCAAGTGCAAAAGCTAACCCTGCAAAACAAAATCATCCACTCGCCACTCTACACGATCGAACGCCACGGTGGCGGGAGTGCGAGATGTATGGTCGCGGAGGTTTTTTAAAACGGATACCCAATCCCAATGTTGTAAATCACCGGCTCGCGGTCTAGGCCATAAGGCCCGCCAAATGCAACGCGGTTCAGCACCCAGCGTTGGCCCGCGGGCCGGGCGGGGTCCCACGCTTTGATGCCTACATCCAATCGCAGAATGAGAAATGAAAAATCAAACCGGATGCCAAAGCCGGTACCCACTGCAAACTCTTCGTAAAAGTTGCTCCAGTTAAACTGTGCCTCAGGTTTTGAAGTCGTGCGCAACGACCATACATTGCCGGCATCCACAAACAAGGCGTAGTTGATAAAGCCAATCAGCTTCTGCCGCCATTCCATGCTGCCTTCGATCAACAAGTCACCCGGTTTTTCAAAGCGATAATCGAAGTAGCCGTTAGAAGCTGGATTCTCGCTCAACTGCGGTGGCTCAGACCCCACGCCCAACCTGCGCGGCCGCCATGCGCGCAACGAGTTACTGCCACCCGCAAAGAAGTTCTTTTCGTATGGCAATACCCGGTTGGCACTATACGCATACCCTACACCCGTGTTGATGCGCCAGGCAAAAGATGTTTTCTTGTTGATGACCACATTTTTTCTGAAGTCCACATTGAACCGCAGATATTGAAAAGGCTGTAGGCCCTGGTTCACAATAAATTGTGGAGTGAATAAGTTTAGAATGGTGCCGCCACTCTCTAATGTAGTTCGCAGCAGGCTGGAGCTTTTTTGCGAGTTGCCGTAATTGTTATTCCACGTGAAGGAAAAAATCATGCTGCCCACGAACGATGGTAAGAATGCATTTCGTAAGTTGTTTCCTTGGGTATTCTGTAAACTATCGAGTAGCTTTTCGAACTGGCTTCCTAACGCGCTGCTGCCGAATGTGGAGTTGATGATGTTGATATTGGTTGGTGTAAATGTAAATTGAAACTTTTGGTTGATGTCCCACGAGAAAGCTGCGGAGACCGTTGTAATCCTCCTTTGGTACTCGGGGCGGTCGGTATAGGTGTAACCCGCTGATAGCCGCGTGCGCGGATTATACTTGGCATAACGAAAAGATGCCGCCCGGCTAAACGGAAATAAAAATTGCGGAAAGGTGATGGCTGCATTTGCGCTTGCCTCGGTGCTTTGGTAAAAGTTGCCCACCTCGGTGGCAGAGGCGACACCTTCAAACCCAAAGCGGCCACCCAACTCTAGTATCTCTAACCCGCCAAACAGGTTTCGTTTCTTCAAGCTCGTGCTGATGTAGGGGCCAGGAAAACCTTGGGTCACAGTTACACCCGCTTCGTTTGACCAAGAATATTTATCCAACGCACTCATGAACAAGTTGGCTACCATTTTGCCGCGAAACGCTGCGGTATCGTAGTTCACATTCACGAACTTGAAAATATCCAAATTGGCCAACTGTCGTTGCGTGTTGATGGTTTTGGTACGGCTGTACAAGCTATCGCGTTTAATGAACACGCGTTGAGCCAATATCTTCTTGTTGTAT
>JBJTHA010000139.1:0-5882 GCA_046094265.1 Cytophagales bacterium | reverse complement strand
GAGTTGAAACAAGTTGCAAGCTAAAAGTTACGGTGAACGAGCCTACAGCAAAATCCTTTTGCAATAGCGCGTGCCCGTGTAAGCGAACGAGCAAAACTGAGTACGTGAGTGGCCATGCGCTAAAAATCTTCTGCTACCTCTTCTGTTTTCTTGCCTTTATCAGCGTACATTAACTGAATGACAGGTACCGAACGATAGGTGAGGGCGAGGTGTTTGTTATGCCCTTTAAAAATCAGACTCAAGGTATCAGGCGCAGTCCAATAGTAGGTTTCCATGCGTACACTATACGTTGCCTTTCCATATGTTTTTTCCAGGCCGCGCATGATTTGCGGGTCTTTATCGGTGTGAACAATGATCTCGTAGATTAGCCCCTTATAAGTTTTTAGTTCCACTCGTTTTACCGACACGCTGCCCACTTTGGCATAGTCGGGGTGATCCACCTCATAAACTTTTGCAGGAAACTCTTTGTGCGCCAACATGTCTTTTTTGAATACTGCACCTTTCACATTGTCCACCTCCATCCCAAGCTTGATATCTTTAAACCCATTGCGTTTGGCGAGTTCGCTTTGCGCCAATGAAAATTGACTAATCAATAGGATGCTAGCGGTTAGAGTCCAGTTCATAGTTTGGGTTATAAAAATTTGATGTGGAATCATATCTCCGCGTTGTTACTCTAAAAGGGTTGGTTATTTGTAACTCTATCGATTCGTTTTCATTTCGGTCGAAAGATAGTAATTTGAGTGCAATTGGTATTTTTGCTGCATGAGTCATCGCCCCGCTTTTGACGACATCTACATGGAGTTGGCAGTAAACCTTGCCAAACGTAGCCATTGCATCAAAAGGCATGTAGGCGCAGTACTAACGAAAGATACTCGCATCATTTCGATAGGCTATAACGGACCTCCTTCGGGCACACATAATTGCGATGAGGAGTGGCCAATGGTGGGATGCCCGCGCGACTCAAAGGGTGGATGTTCGTTGGCAATACATGCGGAACAAAATGCTATTTTGTATGCAGTCAAAAACAAAACGTCAGTAGAAGGAGCGACCTTATACGTTACACTTTCGCCCTGCCTCGCTTGTTCGCGCATTATTTATAGCATGGGTATCAACAGGGTGATTTATTTGAAGTCATATGCCGATTTCAAAGGTTTACCGTCAGACGAAGGAGTAGACTTTTTGAATAAGTTTGGCGTTGGGTGCGAGCGTTATCAAGGTGTACTTGAGAATGTGACCCATATGATCTGAGCTTAAAACTAACTGCAGGCACAAAAAAAAGCTCCCTGTCGGAAGCCTTTTATTAGCAGCCTAATTAACCTTCTTGTTACCCTGCGATTGCCTTCTCTATGTCAGCGATCAATTTCGCGGTAATACCTTTTATTTTATTATTTTTTGCTTCTATAAACACGGCCAGAGATTTTTCCGCGGTTTGATAAAGCCCAACAGGATTTTTGTCGTGGCTGTAACTTCCCAAGCACCACTCAATCTCAGATTGTAGTGCAGGAGCAAGTTTTGTTGCTTTCAGTTTTTCTAAAATGTCTTTTGAAACTCTTTCAATGTCAACCGACTGAGTTGCTTTTGGGGTAGCTGCTTTTTTAGAATATGGTTTCTCAGCAACTGTTTTTACTGTCTTTGCCATAGGTTTGTTTTGTTTAATGAGGCAAAGTTAGGGTAGAGTAAATTGCTTAAACAAGCAGATGCTCGTGTTTATTTATGCAACCGTTAGCTGAGTTTTTGTTTTCGCAAACGAAAGGAAGTTTAACTCACTTGATGTGTTGGATTTTTAACGGTGTATACGTCTTAGTAATGAATCCTTATGCTAGGGTTAACCTTGAGATCATCAATTTGATAGATTTTCTGTTGCGTTAATGTGAGGTAAAAAATTATTTGCTTTGGGCTTCACTCATTGTATAACCAGCGTTGTCGCGGCAATGTGAGAAAAAAAAAGAGCAGTGATCCTAGATCACTGCTCTCCGAGAGTATCAAGCGTTGCTCGATTACTTCTTCTTAGCAGCCTTTTTAGCTTTTTTGGCTGCTTTCTTAGCGGGTTTTTTTGCCATAGCGTTTTAATATTTTAGTTTAAAACTTACGAAATGTATAACAATTATTTAATCTGAAAAAATATTTATACAGATATTTTTTTATGAACCAAGAATTTCATGTCGCGATTTTATTTTTCGAAACCATAACTACAACATTCTTTATCACACAATAATGTTTACTTCGGGAGTGAGCACGATGTTGAATTTTTCTTTTACACTTTCTATTATCTTCATCGCAACTAAAAAAATTTCTTCTCCTTTTGCGTTGCCATAATTCACTAATACCAACGCCTGTTGTGCATGCACGCCAACGTTGCCCAATTTTTTTCCTTTCCATCCGCATTGTTCAATCAGCCAACCAGCAGGAACTTTAACTTCTTGATTAACAGAAGGATAATTTGGAATTGTTGGATTATTTTTTTGCAGTGATTGATAGTGATCAAGCGTGATGGAAGGGTTCTTGAAGAAACTTCCTGCATTGCCGATCACTGCCGGATCGGGTAGTTTACTTCTTCGTATTGCTATTACTGCATCACACACAGTTTGGATAGTGGAGAGCGACACATTCATCTTCTTTAATGTGTCGGCAATTGCACCGTATTGCATATTGATACGATGATTTTTTTTAGTAAGTGTTAAAGTAACACTTGAAATAAAATATTTTTCCCGCCACTCGTGTTTGAATCTACTTTCGCGATACCCAAACTTGCATTGCTGGTTGTTCAACGAAACATTTTCACCTGTTGTCATGTCTATTGCGTTCACATATTCAATCACATCTTTCACCTCCACACCGTATGCTCCAATGTTTTGGATGGGCGCGGCTCCGGTTGTTCCTGGTATGAGCGAAAGATTTTCAATGCCTCCCCAATTGTTCTTCACGCAATGCAGTACGAAGTCGTGCCAAACTTCACCTGATGCTACCTCAAGGGTTATTGTCTCATCCGCTTCGCGTACGGTGTGTATCCCTTTCAGTTTACAAAGCACCACCAAGCCATCAAAATCTTTACACAACAACACGTTGCTACCACCGCCTAATACCAAACGCCTTTGTGTTTTAAAAACCGGATGTTGTTGAAGTTCTTTTAACTCGTTTACGGACGAGATGCAACAGAAATATTGAGCATTAGCCGCGATGCCGAACGTGTTGAATAATTTTAAATTCTTATTTTTTTCGATGGTAATCATAAAAAGTAAAGGCAAGGAAACAAAAAGAGAGCAAAAAAGCTATTTGCTGGTTACTGGTTGCAAGTTCTCGGTTTCTGGTCTCGGCATTCACTATTTTAAGGTCTTCTTTTTTTGAGATAGGAAAGCCAAAAAATGCATTTGAATTTAATGAGGTAGACAATTCGATGACAGATCTCTTTGTCAGCGTGTAACCTTGGCATTGAGAGTCACCAAATGGGTTGTTTTACCTCAATCGTGGATTATTACTCTCAAAATTTTAAATTCAAAAAAATGTCTCCACAGGTTTATGGATAATAAATCGGCATTTTTGCAGTTCTCTTACACTATTTTTCTTTGGTAAAGATTTATCCAATTTTGATTAATTTAACTTTTGTGCGCTAAGAGTTTAAAATTTGTTTTAACATTTCTGCAATATGAAGTTGATCGAATGCCCCCGTGATGCCATGCAAGGCATACAAACATTTATCCCCACAGAAAAAAAGGTTCACTATATAAATAGGTTGTTGGAGGTGGGATTCGATACAATTGATTTCGGGAGTTTTGTGTCGCCCAAAGCCATTCCGCAATTGCGCGACACATCAGAAGTATTATCAAACTTGAAATTGACTGGCTCCAAGCTGCTGGCAATTGTGGCCAATACGCGCGGAGCCGAGCAAGCCTGTGAGTACGCTGCGATTGCCTACTTGGGTTTTCCACTTTCGATCTCAGAGACATTTCAGCAGCGCAACACCAATAAATCAATTGCAGAGGCATTGAGTTCGCTCGATGAGATTCAGCAGATATGTGTCGCAACCAACAAGAAGTTAGTTGCATACATCAGCATGGGTTTTGGCAATCCTTACGGAGATCCGTACTCGGTAGATCAGGTGTTGAAAATGACCGATGTAATGGCCACCTTGGGTGTTACCATTGTGTCGTTGGCTGATACCATCGGTGTTTCTCAACCTGATCAGATCAAGCACTTGTATGCTTCTGTGGTCAGTCAATTCCCCACAATCGAGTTTGGCGCGCACTTGCACTCGTCACCACAAAATGCTTTAGAGAAAATTGAAGCTGCATTTGAGGCAGGTTGCCAGCGATTTGATGGCGCCATCAAAGGCTTTGGTGGTTGCCCCATGGCAGAAGATGAATTAGTCGGCAACGTTGCCACTGAAATAGTTTTGTCCTACCTCGACTCAAAGCAAGCGGCTCCTCCGCTTAATCGAACCGCTTTTGTAGATGCACTCAAGATGGCAGATGAAATTTTTAGTCGTTGATGCTCATGAATTTGCAACCAACTCATCTCCGCGATAAACTGATCAGATTAGTGCCTTTGCACGCGCAGCATTTTGAAGCGCTGTTTGCGGCTGCATCCGACCCGCTGATTTGGGAGCAACATCCTACCAAGGATCGTTACAAACGCGAAGTGTTTCAACAGTTCTTTGATTCAGCTATTGCCGGTAAGGCGGCATTTTTAGTGTTGGAGTTAGATACAAACAAAGTGATCGGTAGCAGTCGGTACTATGATTACAATGGCAAGCAAAAATCTGTCGCCATTGGCTACACGTTTTTAACACGGCATTATTGGGGTGGACGATACAACCACTCGCTGAAGAAACTGATGATGGATTATGCATTTGAATCCGTGGATGCAATTATTTTCCACATCGGTGAGTGCAACTTGCGATCTCAGGTTGCCACACAACGGCTGGGGGCTCAAAAACTTAACCATGTAGAAGAAATCAGAAATGGCCAGCAGTTAGTCAGGAATTTGGTTTATCAGCTAACAAAGTCTCAATGGCAAGGTCTTAACATATAACATTGACCGGCTACAGACGATATAAAACTTCGTATTCGTATGTAAGTGTTTTTTTGCTGTTCACCGGCATTTTTATTTCCCAAGAAATATTTGAGCTCGGGTTGCTATCATAACCGATGCCAGTTTTGAGGGTTTTACCGCCATCCGACTGCGATAGTACTGTGCCTGCTAGTAACTTTTTAACGCTTACGGTTACTTCCGTGTTTTGCAGGTTGCTGATGTTGATGTTTCCTTTGATTACCACTCTGCTATACATGTAGCTGTTGATTTTTTTGAATGAGTCGTTCCGTTGACTCTCCTCTTCCGTGTTGCGCATCACAATGTCAATTGCTTTCGAGAGTTTCACATCTACCATTCCACCCACTGGTGTGTACTTTAGTAAATCCTGTGCCAAAAACTGTTCCTTCTCTGTAATTACCATTACGGGCGCTGTGGTAAAAGGAACTCCGGTTGTGTTCTTCAACTCCAACGAGTGGTACACATCAACGGTCGTCTCGTTGCTGTCTACAAACCGACTATTATAGTAATTGGTTTTATCTGCAATTACTCCTTCGTATTTGTGTTTGTAGTCGATATTGGATGCAAAAACTGGATAGCTACCCTTTGCGTGATTAGCAAGTGTCACTTTCCCCACTTTGTAAATGTATAAATCACCAGCTTTTTCACCTTCGGTGGAGTAGCTGCCATCAAAAGTGCTTTCTTCTGTTTTGTCTGCTTTTGCAGTACGCGAATAAGCGGCATTGCTCATTGTCTGCATGGGCGGCATGCCAGCATTGTCTGCACCAACATCGGTTGTCAGATAGTCATAAGTGATCGGGTCGCGCTTCATGCCAAAATACATCTGGGGCGAACCA
>JBJTHA010000138.1:0-13702 GCA_046094265.1 Cytophagales bacterium | reverse complement strand
TTTAAAGAATGATTCAGCCTTCGCCAAATCAGTTGCAATCATGCGCTTGCCTAAGTTCTTTGCCAGACCGCAATCTTTTTCAACTTCGTGGATGGCAAGGGCCGCTTCTAACCAGAGCGGATCGTCAGCACAATTGTCCTCCAACATAAACTTGAAGATCTTCTTAGCGAGAGCCACATCTTTAGGGTTGGCTTTGAACTTTGGTTCCAACTTGGCCTTAACGAACTTACAGTTTACGGGAACCATCTTGATCAGCTTCTCGTCAACATTGGATTGTATTTTCTTGTATTTCTCAACGTCCGCGGCTTTATTTTCAGACTGAGCCTTTGTGATCTTTGCTTCAATCACTGCGCTTAATTTATCGTAGCGAGACAAAATTTGTTCTTCCGTCATCGAGCCTTTGTTGATCAAAAAATTCACATAGATCACCGAGATGTAGGCTTCAAGGTTGTTATCGTTTACATTGTTACCGCTGATCTCGTATACGCGATCAAACATGGCCAACAACTCGGGTGCCTTTTCTTTATTGTTAATGTTGTGCTTCACGTTGGCGCCAGCCTTGCGGTTGAGTACGTTCACTTCATCGCCACAATTTTGCAAACGCAAATCGTAGATGATCATCAAAGAGTCAATGAAAATCTTCTTCTTAGTTGGGTCTGCTTCTTTGGTCGCTAAACCATCATAGACGGTGGCTGCGTCCACATACAGTTTTGTATTCCACTTTGGGGCATTGGCAATCATCCAGTGGATAGCACCTCTTACTTTTAAATCATCGAAGGCTGCAGGGCCTTGCTTCACAGCGTCACTGAATACGGCTACTTTTTCTTCAGCTGTTTTTTTGTCTTCGGGCCAGCCGCCTTTGCATTGCGCGAATGCGCTTGAAACTGCCATCGCGAAAGCGATCCCTGTAAATGCAAGTTGTTTCAATTGAATTTTCATTTTCATTTTAATAATTAATCAAACTTCCTTTTTATAAACCAACGATCATTAAAAGTCATGCCAAAGTAGAATTTATAATAATCCTCTTCAATGCTGTTTTCTAAAATGCTACCCCTTTTGCCCAATTTTAGCCCAAAATCCAATGTGGAGAGCCCTAATGGCATTGACAGGCCAAATGTAATGCCTAAATCTTTTACTTGGTTGCCATTTACCAAATAAGGATACTTTTCGTAGCTACCGCCTACCCGATAGGTCATTTTTTTAAAAAAATTGCTTAATCCGGTGGGGTCTGGGGTTATTTCGAACCCTGAACCCACCCTAACGCTCGTTGTCGTTTGAAATGGCCTCGAAAAACCAGCCAGCTGGTTGTAATCCATAATTTGCAGGTCTGTCGCAAACGTCCAGTGATTCATTCGCCCAAAAGAAAGACCCACTCCAAAAGTTTGAGGCATTACGGCTGAGCCGCGCGTGTTGGCTACAGTGGTGGAGTCGATAATAACGCCTGTGATGGACCTACGATCAATCCGCTGCGTGGTTTGGGTATTGATGTCGGTGCGAAAATCATAAATGAAGCCTAATGATACTTTGTAGTTCTTTTTAAATAATGAGTCTTTTTGAAGTGTCAGCCCGGTTGAGAAACTGAGATCTTTCACATACGTGCGCTCATACACCGAGGGGAAGAACGTGACCAAACGATTGACTGCCAATGTTTGCGCACTTTCAGAAATGATAGAGCTGAATAAATAGTTGACCCTAGCACCCACTGCCACATACTTATTGAGTCGTACGCCATTTGACCAATAAAATTGGTTGATTCCGCCCGAGCCTGTCTCCTCGGAAAAAACTGATGTATTTGAGCCGATAACGTCCTTCGTTGTGTTCAATTTGTAGTTGACGCCTGAGTAGGGCATCAATCCGATTGATGTGGTCCACTTACCTGGTTTAACGGGAAAGGCCATCACCAAATAATTAAGATTGCCACTACCGTTTTTTAATGAGTTGGTGCCATCGTTGATGGTGCGGTTCTCCAATTGCATGCCTGCTTGAAAAGAAACTACGTAATTATTTACTAACAGTGCCGGGTTCATGTTGTTGATGTACCAAGGGTTGCTGTTGCTGATGCCAACACCGCCCATGCCTTGGTTTTGTGCTAGGCCACGATTGTACACATCTCCCCATCCAAAAGTAGAGAATGGGCTTTTTGCTACTTGTGCATAAGCACCAGCGGAGAGCAAAACCCAACAAACAAGAAGGAAAATCCTTTTTTTAAACTGCATTATAAAGCAAAATCCGGTTCAACCCAATCAAAACCAATTCGGGGGCTGCAAATATGGTGTGTTTCAACCTGTTTTCAAAAAACAGGGCATCGCCTCCACCAACAATTACCTGCACGGCACCTTGCGGCTGCTGGTAGCGGTCAATGATGCCATCCACTTCGGCCAACAATCCGTGCCAAGCACCGCTCTGCAACGCATGCTCGGTGCTATCGCCCACCAAAGCAACTTCGCGATTTACATTGACTAACGGCAGACGGGCAGTAAACGTGTGCATCGCCCTCAATCGCATTTCTAATCCAGGTGAAATAGACCCGCCAAAATAGTTGCCTTCGCCATCTACCCAGTCGTATGTAATGCACGTGCCGGCATCAATTACCAACGAATTTTGGTTGGGAAACATTTCCCACGCACCACAAGCAGCGGCAATGCGGTCGACACCGAGCGTATGTGGTGTGGTGTAGCGAATGGTAATGGGTAATGGCAACAAATGAGAAAGTGTAATTCGCATGCCTATCGCATTCACGCGGTCTGCAACTTCGTCACCCGAAATGCCAACGGAACTCACAATCGCATTTTTAAAAGAGCGCTGATTCAAAAAAAGAAATAGTTCTTCTTTCGTTTGAAACGAATGTTTTTCTTTCAGCGCCTTGCCATCGAAGATGCCGACTTTGAAGCGCGTGTTTCCTATATCAATGACTATGTTCATGCGTTGGGTTACCTAACAATCAGTAGCTTTTTGTCGAAGGTTATTTGTAATCTTGCACCGCTAATTCTTATTCGATGCAAAATTTGCTACAAAAGTTTGAAAACAAACGTCCCGAGATTGTTTTTGAGTGGAAAGACAGCGAAACCGAGGCAGAAGGATGGGTGGTGATCAATTCGTTGCGCGGGGGAGCCGCGGGAGGCGGAACGCGCATGCGCGTTGGGTTAGACAAGCACGAGGTGGAATCGTTGGCGAAAACCATGGAAGTGAAGTTTACAGTGAGCGGCCCACCGATTGGAGGAGCAAAGTCAGGAATCAATTTTGACCCAAATGATCCGCGCAAACCAGGAGTATTGCACCGCTGGTATTCTGCCGTGATGCCATTGCTCAAATATTATTACGGAACTGGTGGCGACTTGAACGTGGACGAAATCCATGAAGTGATTCCGCATACCGAAGACGTAGGCATTTGGCATCCGCAAGAAGGCGTTTTTACAGGTCACTTCAAGCCGAGTGAACCGCAAAAAGTAAATCGCATCGGGCAGTTACGGCAAGGTGTTGTAAAAGTGATTGAAGATGGTGCGTTCACGCCCGAACTGAATAAAAAATATACGATTGCAGATATGTGCACTGGCTACGGTGTGGCCGAAGCCGTGAGACATTACTACGAGTTATGGAACGGAAAGCTGACTGGAAAAAAGGCTGTCGTGCAAGGGTGGGGCAACGTGGGCGCTGCCGCGGGATTTTATTTGTCGCAAATGGGTGTAAAGGTGGTGGGCATCCTGACGCGCGAAGGTGGTCTGATTAACCAAGCCGGTTTTAGCCACGAAGAAATTTGCAAGTTGGTAGTGAACCGAGACGGCAACAGGCTAGTAACTTCTGACTTGCTCCCTTTTGATGTGGTGAATAACAAAATATGGGATCTGGAAGCGGAGGTTTTTGTTCCGGCAGCTGCATCTCGATTGGTAACGAAAGCGCAAGTGGATAAGATGATTGCCTCGAAAGTGGAAGTGTTTTCGTGCGGGGCCAATGTGCCATTTGCAGATCCTGAAATCTTTTTTGGACCAACAGGCTTATATGCCGATGAAAAGATTTCCATCGTACCCGACTTTATTGCAAACTGTGGTATGGCCAGGGTTTTTGCATACTTCATGCAGTCAGAGGTGCCCATGGATGATGCTGCTATTTTTGGCGATATTTCGAAAACGATCTGGGCTGCATTGGAGAAAACGAAAATGGCTAACCCAGGCAGAACAAAGATAGCGCAATCGTCATTTGAGATTGCGCTGAAACAATTAGTGAAATAAAACAGACCAACGACTACAGTTTAGAAATGAAAAAACTTTTGATTCTTACCGTGCTTTGCTTTACCGCCTGCACTTCGGCACAAATCAATCAAGCCATAGGCGATGCAAACAAGATATTAAATGCCGAAAAGCTATTGACTACCGCAGAAGTTGGCGATGGGTTAAAAGAAGCGTTGGTGATTGGTATTTCTAAGGGTGCGGAACTTACTTCGCAGTTAGATGGTTATTTTAAAAACCCGGAAATCAAAATACCGTTTCCACCAGATGTAAAGAAAGTTGAGGATAAATTGCGACAAATTGGTTTGGGTAATGAAGTGGATCGTTTTGTGATGACACTCAACCGTGGTGCCGAAGATGCTGCAAAAGAAGCAAAGCCAATTTTTATTGCTGCCATCAGGCAAATGACAATCGAAGATGCTTGGGGAATTTTGAAGGGCCAGCCTGACGCAGCCACCCAATATTTGAAGCGCACTACCACGGCACAATTAAAAGAAAAGTTTAAGCCGGTAGTGCAGAACTCGCTGAACCAAGTAAATGCTACCAAGTACTATGGCGACATTGTGAACAACTACAACAAGATTCCATTTATTGAAAAAGTAAATCCGGATTTGAACGAGTATGCCACCGATATGGCCATTCAAGGTTTGTTTACGATGATTGCCAAAGAAGAATTGAATATCCGTAAAGACCCCGTGGCAAGAACGACCGAGTTATTGAAACGTGTTTTTGGATCGCAGAAGTAAAATTCTTGTTAAATTTGATTCATCAATGACCAAAATTCAAAGCATCGAAAAAAAGTTGAAGAGCTTGCCACCGTCAACAATGCCGTTGTTGGATGCGTTCATTGATGAGTTGTTGAAAAAATCCAAAACAGGTAAGTCGCAACCACTTACACAGGATTGGGCTGGAGCGCTAAAAGAATTTAAGTCGCAGTTCACCTCGTTAGACTTGCAAAAAAAAGCTCTTGAATGGAGGGCTAAATGATTTACTTAGCAGACACAAATATTTGGTTGGAGCGACTTCTTCAGCAGGATAGAGCGAATGAAGTGGAACAATTCTTCAGTGTCATTCCGTCCGAAAAGATTGCGATTTCAGATTTTGCCTTGCATTCGATTGGCGTCATACTTTCGCATTTGAAAAAACCTGAGGTTTTTTTCTCTTTCATAACAGACGTATTTGGGCGCGGAGATGTGCAAATGGTTTCGCTCAATGCTAGCGAACACCTGGAACTATCAAAGCCACTGAAAGAACTTGCGCTCGACTTTGATGATGCATACCAGTATTTGATTGCGAATAAATATCAATTGACCCTCGTCACTTTCGATAAAGATTTTAAGAAGGCAGACATTACAGTAATGGGGCCGTTAGAGGCTTTACAAGATTTTAAAAAACGACTATGAGCTTATTTGAAAAACACCAACCCACTTTAACAAAGGCCATTGAAGCTTTGCATGCGCGGACTTTCTTTGCAGCGTTTCCGGAAAATCCGGCACCAGCCATTTATGGCGAAACGGCTGATGCCGATGGACAAGCAAAGTTCAAGGCATCACTTAACAAGAAGTTTGAAGAATTGAAACAAACATCTGCAGAAGGCTGGGCGGGGCAAGAAGAGTCGCCTTATTTGCAAGAGGCATTAAACATTTCTTATCCGACTTTTTCAACCGCTTCATTGATAACAAAGTCGAAGGCCGCATTTCATCAATGGAGAAAAGTATCGGCCAAAGACCGAGCAGGTATTTTGATGGAGTCGCTAGAGCGCATTAAATCGCGCTTTTTTGAAGTAGCCTATGCCACTATGCACACCACCGGTCAGGGTTATATGATGGCGTTTCAGGCATCGGGGCCACATGCGGCCGACCGTGCGTTGGAGGCAATCGCTGCAGGCTATGAAGAACTCAATCGCTTTCCGGAAAAGGTAATGTGGAACAAGCCGATGGGTAAATTCAGCATACAACTAAATAAGGAGTGGCGTGCGGTGCCAAAAGGAATTTCTGTGGTGATTGGCTGCTCTACTTTCCCTACGTGGAATTCAGTTACGGGGATTTACGGAAGTTTGGTTACGGGGAATTCGGTAATTGTGAAGCCGCACCCTGGTGCAATTTTGCCCATTGCCATTTTTGTGGCTGAGATTCAAAAAGTACTGGAAGAAAACCAGTTGGGCGTAAACATCTGCCAATTAGCGGTAGATACGTTTGATAAGATGATTACCAAAGAACTGGCCGAGCATCCTGATGTGAAATTGATTGACTTTACCGGTAACTCATCGTTTGGTAGTTACCTTGAGTCACTACCCGGCAAGACAGTGTTCACAGAGAAGACTGGTGTTAACTCTGTGATTTTAGATTCTGCCGAAGACGTTGATAAAGTGGCTGCTAATTTGGCGTTTTCGGTAAGCCTCTACAGCGGACAGACGTGCACGGCTCCTCAAAACTTTTACATCACCGCCAAGGGAATTGAAACACCGAACGGAACTGTTTCATTTGAACAGTTTGCTGAAAAGTTTGTCGGCAACCTGAATGGTTTGATTGACAACCCCAAGGCAGGGCCGTTTGTATTAGGTGCGGTGCAAAATAAAAAGACCAACGAACGGGTAATCGATGCCGAGAAACTTCCCGGCAAGGTTTGGTTGAAGAGTAGAGCCTTTGAGAACCCGATGTTTAAAAATGCCCGGCTGGCCACACCTGTGGTAGTGGAGATTGATTCATCGAAGAAGGAGATTTTTAGCAAAGAATTGTTTGGCCCGATAGCACTCCTCATCAAAACAAAAGATACGGATGAGTCAATTGCACTGGCGCAAGAAATGGCGATGCAACACGGTGCGATTTCATGTGGAGCTTACACGACAAATTCAATTGTAAAGGAAAAAATTGCTGATGAGATGGCACTGGCGGCAACGCCCGTGTCATTTAATTTAACGGGTGGGATTTACATGAATCAAAATGCTGCCTTCTCTGACTTTCACGTAACAGGAGGCAATCCCTCAGGTAATGCTTCGTTTACTAACCCCGAGTACGTGACAAAACGTTTCACTTGGGTGGGGCATCGTGAGCCGGTGAAGTGAGTAACTATGCCCAATCAGATAGCCACGTGTGGTTATGCTCTTTATTCTTCTTTTTTAAGATTTACAAGCAGTAATATTTGTAATATTTCGCTTGCTACTAAAATGGAATCTGGTTATCGTCTAAATTTATCCTATAAATAATCATACCTAACAACCCTATTTTATTTGAACAATACGTGAAACAAACAAAACACATTGCATTGATTGGCGCGGGTCTGGTGGGTTCGCTGCTGGCCATATACCTCAGAAAAAGGAAATTAGAGGTCTCTGTTTTTGAACGCAGACCCGACATGCGTAAGAAAGGTTATGAAGGTGGCAGGTCCATCAACTTGGCGTTAAGCAATCGCGGCATACGCGCACTAGAAGAGGTTGGCCTTGCTTCGGTTTTAAAACAATCCGCCATCCCCATGCATGGCCGCATGATCCACGACCAAAAAGGGAATTTAAATTTTCAACCTTACGGAAAAGAAGGTCAATACATTAACTCTGTATCGCGGGGCGGATTGAACCAAGTATTGATTACTGAAGCAGAAAAACTGGGCGTAGAATTTCATTTCGAAAAAAAAATACATAATATCGATTTTGATAAAACCTCCATTTCATTTCAAACCTCGAACCTCGAACCTCGAACGACCAACTTCGATCTCATCATTGGGTCAGACGGTGCTTTTTCAGCTGCAAGATTATCCATGCAGATGACCGACCGATTTGATTACCAACAAAATTACATCGACCACGGTTATAAAGAACTACACATACCCGCAAGCAAGACTGGCGAATTTCAAATGGAGAAACATGCGCTGCATATTTGGCCGCGCGAAAGTTACATGCTAATTGCGCTGCCGAATCCGGATTGCAGCTTTACGCTTACGCTATTTTTCCCGTTTGAGGGGGACACTTCATTTGCGCAATTAAACACCGAAACAGCCGTAACACACTTCTTCAAAACGGTTTTCCCGGATGCGTATGAGTTGATGCCTACCCTGTTGAAAGATTTTTTTCACAATCCAACCTCTTCCCTGGTTACTGTGAAGTGTTTTCCATGGGCAAAAAACAACACGTTGTTGATTGGCGATGCAGCGCATGCCATCGTTCCATTTTTCGGCCAAGGCATGAACGCAGGTTTTGAAGATATAAGAGAACTGAATGCATTGCTTGATATTTTTTCGGACGACTGGAACCAAGTGCTGCCCGCCTTTCAAACCCAACGCAAGCCAAATGCTGATGCCATTGCGCAACTGGCTCTTGATAATTTTATTGAGATGCGCGACTTGGTAAACGACCCGGAATTTATTCTGAGAAAGAAAATTGAAGCAAAGCTTCATCTATTGTATCCAGACAAATGGATTCCGCTGTACTCGATGGTAACTTTTCAAGAGAGCATCCCTTATGCGGTTGCGTACGCTACCGGCCAAAAGCAAAAGAAAATTATGCAGGAGGTATTGAAAAAACCGAACATCGAAAAAAATTGGGAATCAATTGATTTTGGCGAAATTATTTCGAAACTCGAGGCTAAAATTTAACCTATGTGTGAATTTCACGAATTCATCTGCCGTCTGCTGTCGGGTTCTATCAATTTTCACCCTCGAGAAGTTTGAGGCATGCTGAAAGTAATCTACGAAGATAACCATCTACTAGCCATCAATAAGTCTGCTGGCATGCTGGTGCAAAGCGACTCCACAGGTGATAAGCCCTTGGTGGAGTGGGGCAAGGAATACATCAAAGAGAAGTACAATAAGCCAGGTGAAGTCTTTTTAGGCGTTGTACATCGGCTCGACCGTCCCGTAAGCGGTGTAGTCGTGTTCGCACGCACATCCAAGTCACTTGAGCGTATGAACACGCTGTTTCGCGATAAGCAAACACAAAAAACATATTGGGCGCTGATTGCAAAAAAACCCTCTGCAAATGACGGCACACTGATACATTGGCTGGTGAAGGACGGACAGAAAAACAAAACCACTGCCTACAAAAAAAAGCACCCGCAGGGTCAACGATCAGAACTAAGCTACCGGGTGATGAAACAAGTGGGATCATTTTTTTTGCTAGAGGTAAAACCCGTTACTGGCCGCCCGCACCAGATTCGAGTGCAATTGGCCAGCATGAGTTGCCCCATTGTGGGCGATGTAAAGTACGGTTATGCACGAGCGAATTCAGACGCCAGCATATGCCTGCATGCCCGTTCACTATCGTTTTTGCACCCCACCAAGAAAGAGCCCGTTACGATCAACGCCAAACTTCCATCACAAGAATATTGGAATCTTGTGGATTGATGCGTTTATTTAATGCTTTGATTGCCGATGAGTTGGTTAGATAAATTACAAACAAGATGGAAGGTAGGTAGCTTGTTTCAGGTTATCTTAATATTAATCGTGTTCGCCTGCACTGGTTTTACCGTTTTGTTTTTAAAAAGACCCTTGTTTGCGTATTTGTTCGCTGATGGTGAAATCCATTTATATGCATCTATCATCTACTACGTGCTAATCTTGCCCGTTTATAATGTTTTCTTGTTGACGTATGGATTCGTGTTCGGTCAGTTTAAGTTTTTTTGGGAGTTCGAAAAGCGTTTTTTTACTCGCATAATATCTATTTTTGCTCGTAGGAAGTAAACCATTTAACTAATAATTAGTATGAAATACATTTACGTTCTCATCTGTATTGTTGTTTTGTCTTCATGTTCATCACCAAAATACACTGCTCATTTTCCGTCCAGCAATGTTGACCCAAGTTACCGTACGACTAAGGTTGTCCAAATCGAGACGGTGCCTACGGCAGCCACTGAAAATGAAGTGTTAACGGCTTCGACAAATACAGCATCTGTGGCACTACCTGCCGAAGAAGTTCGCAAGCAGGTAAAAGGAATCTATGCGAAACTTTCAAAAGAGCAGAAAAAAGAAGTTCGTCAATTGTTGAAGAAAGAGATCAAGGCCATTGCAAAAAGTGCTAAAAAAGATGCAAGCGTGACTGCCACTACGGCAGGCGGTGGAATGGATGAGGACTTAAAACTAGCCGCTATTTTTGGGGCGGTGGGCTTGGTGGGCCTATTGATTGGAGGAAATGTATTTACGGTGATTGGTGCCATCGCCATGATTATTGGGCTAGTCTTTTTTGTGAAATGGGTGATGCGTCAATAAATATCCGGTAAAACTAGTATTGTTAAGCCCTGCCCGGAGCGGGGCTTTTTTTTTACGGACAAAAATTTATTTTTGCATCGCTAAAAAACGGGTGTTTTTCTTCACCCGAAGATTAAAAAAATAAACCTATTGTTGAATAAAGGTATGGATGTAAAAATCGAAAACCTGAGCAAACGCTATGGTCCCCAAAAGGCGGTAGACCAAATTTCGTTTGGCGTGAAGACGGGTGAAATCCTCGGCTTTCTCGGCCCGAACGGAGCGGGCAAAAGCACTACCATGAAGATGATTACCGGCTACCTCGGTATTGGCGAGGGTGATGTTTTTATTGGCGAAAAGTCAGTAAAGCAAAGTGGCGATGAAATCAAAAAGCACATTGGCTACTTGCCCGAAAATAACCCGCTTTACCTAGACATGCCCGTAATCGATTACTTGAACTTCTGTGCATCATTGCAAGGTGTGCCCAACAGCCAAATTGCCGAGCGCACCAAAAAAATGATTAGAGTGTGTGGTCTCAATGCAGAGAAGCACAAAAAAATTGGTGAATTATCGAAAGGCTACCGCCAGCGTGTTGGTTTGGCACAAGCCATGATACACGATCCTGAGATTTTGATTTTAGATGAACCTACTACTGGTTTAGATCCCAACCAAATTGTTGAAATCCGAAAACTGATTAGGGAGCTCGGCAAAGAGAAGACGGTAATTTTGAGTACGCACATTTTGCCGGAGGTGGAAGCTACTTGCGATCGCATCCTCATCATCAACAAAGGCAAAATAGTAGCTGATGGCACGGCCGAAAACTTGCGCAAGCAGGCCACAGGGCAAGAGATATTCAAAGTACGCATTGAAGACGGCCAAGCCGAAGAAATTTTGCACGAACTTAGGCGAATCAAAACAATTGATTTAGTTGAGTTGGTTGATAAAGGTCTAAACCGTTTTGAAGTTCAGAGCCGCACAGATGCTTCTTCAAAGAGAGAGGTATTCCATTTGTGCGTACAAAAAGGCTGGGTATTAAGCGAACTTGTTCCGATTGAAACCCGCCTCGAAGACATTTTCCGTAACCTAACTGTTAATTAACTTATGCACGCTGTTTGGATCATTGCAAAACGTGAGCTGCAATCTTTTTTTGATTCGCTCATTGCGTATATCATGCTCATTTTGTTTTTGGGCTTTAGCGGATTCTTTACTTGGCTGTTTGGTTCCGATGTTTTTTTTGTGGGCCAGGCAAGCTTGGAGTCATTTTTCAATATCGCCTTCTGGTCGTTGTTCTTTTTTATACCTGCACTCACCATGCGCTTGCTGGCCGAAGAGAACAAAACCGGCACCATTGAATTGTTGCTGACCAAAGCCGTTACCGACAGGCAAGTGGTGGTGGGGAAATTTCTATCTACACTGCTGCTCGTGTGCATTGCCCTTGCCTTTACACTTCCTTACGTAGTTACGGTAGCCAACATTGGTAACCTTGACTACGGGCAAGTTATCTGTGGGTACTTTGGCTTGTTGTTGATGAGTTCTGCGTACATCAGCATCGGACTTTACGCCAGCAGCATTACACACAATCAAATTGTAGCGTTTTTGCTCGCGCTTTTTATCGGGCTATTCTTCCACATCATATTTGGGGTGCTGGCCAATAACTTCACTGGCTTTGTTGCTCAGCTTTTAAACACGCTCAGTTTATCAGAGCATTTTGAGAGCATTGTGCGCGGTGTGCTCGATACACGAGATCTCATTTACTTTTTTTCCATCGTACTGATTGGTCTCATCCTTTCGGAGCTCTCGTTAACCAAACGAAACCTAAGCTAGTGACGTAACATTTTGATTTATGAAACAGAAAGTTTTTATAACAACCGGGTTAATCATCGCCATTTTACTTGTGGTGAATTTACTCTCAAACGAGTTTCATCTTCGTTTCGACTTAACACAAGAGCAACAATATACGCTGAGCGATGCAACGCTCAATATCTTGAAAAACTTAGAAGAGCCCGTTACGGTAAAGGCTTACTTCTCCAAAAACTTGCCACCACAAATCGCCAAAACACGACAAGATTTTCAAGAGATGTTGGTGGAGTACAGCAACCGTGCCGATGGCAACATCCAATATGAATTTATTGACCCAAACAAAAACGAAGCATTGGAAAATGAAGCCGGTCAAAACGGTATCCAACCGGTAATGATCAATGTGCGCGAAAAAGACCAAGTAAAGCAACAGAAAGCCTTTTTAGGAGCCGTGATTTCGCTGGGCGACAAACGCGATGTAATCCCGGTGGTGCAACCTGGCACCGCCATGGAATACACGCTTTCAACCTCTATCAAGAAAATATCGATTGACGTAAAACCTACCATCGGATTTTTGCAGGGACATGGCGAACCATCGTTGAACGAGATGCCACAGTTGAAAGAACAGTTGGATATTTTGTACAACACAAAAGAAGTAACATTGTCTGACTCCACCGATATTCCCCAAGACGTGAAGACGCTGGTGATTGTTCGCCCGAATGATAGCATACCTTTTTCTCAATTTTCAAAGCTGGAAGCGTTTTTGAATCGCGGTGGAAATTTGGCCGTGGCCATCAACCGTGTGTACGGCAACTTACAAAACGCTTTCGGTTCGCCTGTTTCCACGGGACTAGAGGCGTGGCTGGCGAATAAGGGTGTGGTAGTAGGTGACAACTTTGTGGTCGATGCTAAGTGTGGTTCAGTCACCATGCAACAGCAGCAAGGTTTTTTTACGATGCAAACGCAAATCCCTTTCCCTTACATTCCACTTATTGGCAAGTTTGCAGATCATCCGCTGTCAAAAGGATTGGAAAACGTAATGTTTGAGTTTGTGAGTTCTATTAAATACCAAGGCGACTCTACAAAAAAATTCATCCCGTTAGCATTTACCTCAGACCAATCGAACGAAATAAAGGCGCCCGTGTACTTTAACGTGCAGCAGCAATGGACCCAAGCTGATTTACCCATGAAAGGAATTGTAGTGGCCGCTGCGGTAGAAGGCAAGCTATCCACCAATGGCCGAACTAAAATGGTGGTGATTGGTGATGGTGACTTTGTGGTAAACGGTGCCGGCCAGCAACCACGCAGGCTGCAACCCGACAATGTGAATTTGTTATCCAACTCCATCGACTGGCTATCAGATGACACAGGTTTGATCAGTCTGCGCACCAAAGGCGTTACGTCACGCCCAATCGATGAATTAGAAGACGGCACTAAAACCATTTTAAAATACAGCAATTTCTTATTGCCTATTTTATTGGTGATTGGCTATGGGGTATTGCGTTCACAAC